>NZ_NISU01000001.1:0-256068 GCF_002335805.1 Bacillus sp. FJAT-45350
ATTACTTAGCTTACATGTATGCGAAAACTCCTGAAAGATGTACAGATGCAAAGGACTTTATCTTACAAAACATGTATGAGGAAGAGCTTGCGGGCGACCGTCACACTGATTTATTAATCCGTTTCGCTGAAGTTTGTGGAACAACGAAAGAACGTGTGGAAGACCCGAAAAACATGGTTGCAACTACAAGAGGATTACAAAGCTGGTGTTATTCAGTAGCGATGCGTGAAAACTTTGTTGTCGCGACAGCAGCATTAGTAGTAGGTCTTGAATCTCAAGTACCAGCAATCTACCGTAAGCAAACACCAATTCTTCGTGAACAATATGGATTCACTGATGAGGAAATCGAATTCTTCGATTTACACATCGTATCTGATGAAATTCACGGCGAGCGTGGATACAAAATCGTTCTAGAATATGCTGATACTCCAGAGCTTCAACAACGCTGTCTAGAAATCGTACGTGAGGGAGCAGATATGCGCCGCATGTATATGGATGGTTTATATCAGGCGTACTTAAAAGATGATATTGAGGAACCTGTTAAAGCCTAGTTATACACCGTAATTTCACGGCAGTTTCCCATAAAGGAAACTGCCGTCCTCATTATAGCTAAATAATCTAAACAGAAAAGGGTGATTTTCTTGTTACAAACTAGTGTTAAAAGCTATGAAAATTATATAAATGGACAGTGGATTGCTAGTGTTAGTAAAGAAACATTTGAAAGCATTAACCCTGCAGATACAACAGATGTTGTTGGAAAATTTCAGTCTTCTACAGAGGAAGATGTGAAAAAAGCGATTGATGCAGCTCGTGATGCGTTCCCAGGTTGGGCGAAAACATCACCTTCTAAACGTGCTGACATTTTAAATAAAGCAGCAGACATTCTTGAAAGTAAAGTTGACCAATACGGAGAAGAATTAACACGTGAAGAAGGGAAAATTATTTCTGCTGCAAAAGGTGAAGTAAAGCGTACTGCGCAAACACTTCGTTATTATGCGGTAGAAGGATTAAGCTTTACTGGTGAAACGTTCCCAAATGATGACCCGAATATGGATGTATTTACTCAAAGAGAACCTTTAGGTGTTGTATCTGTGATTACACCATGGAACTTTCCTATTTCTATCCCGGCTAGAAAAATAGCACCAGCGTTAATTACTGGTAATACAGTTGTATTTAAACCTTCTTCTGATACACCACTAATTGCTCTTCGCTTAGTTGAAGCGTTACACGAAGCTGGTATACCAAAGGGTGTTATAAACTTTGTAACTGGAGCAGCTTCAAAAATTGGTGATTCTATTATAACGGACCCTGCCATTCGTGCTGTAACTTTTACTGGTTCAACACAAGCAGGAGAAGATATTCATAGAAAAGCATCATTAACAACAAGAACTCAAATGGAGTTAGGTGGGAAAAATCCTCTTATCGTTATGGAAGATGCTGATCTTGGTGAAGCGGCTCAGTTAGCAGTAAACGGAGGCTTCTCATTAACTGGTCAAGCGTGTACAGGAACAAGTCGTGTCATTGTAATGAAATCAGTGGCTGAGGAATTCACTAATAACCTGATTGAAAAAACAAAGGCATTAACGATTGAAAATGGATTAAACCCAGATGCAAAAATTGGACCTTTAGCTAATAACAAACAGCTAAAGAATGTCTTAAACTACGTAAATATTGGTAAGGAAGAAGGAGCTCAACTAGTATACGGTGGAAGCCAATTGACTGGTGCTAGCTTTGAGAAAGGATTCTATATTGAACCAGCAATCTTTACAAATGTAACTCCTTCAATGAGAATTGCTCAAGAAGAAATCTTTGGTCCAGTTATAGCAGTCATCACTGTTGAAAGCTACGAAGAAGCAATTCGTGTAGCAAATGATGTGGAATATGGTTTATCAGCTTCAATTGTTACAAAAGATATTAAACTAGCTAAACAGTTTACACATGATATTGAAGCTGGAACGGTAAAAGTAAACAGAACAACAACAGGAAATTTAATTAATGCACCATTTGGTGGCTTAAAGAAATCTAGTACATCAACTTTCCGCGAATCAGGAAGAGTTGGCTTAGAATTCTTTACTCAAATCAAAACAGTATACGTAGGTTACTAAATCAAAGTTCAAAGAGTACAGTCTCTTATAAAGGAGGTACGGGCATCCTCAGAATGCTCGCACTATCCCTATATAAAAAGGAGGAATAGAAGATGAAACAAGCACTAAAACTTACATTAGAAGAAGCAAAATTAATGATTGAAGCAGCAAAGACAAAAGCTGAGGAAATTGGTGTATTAGAATCTATAGCGATTGTTGATGAAGGTGGGTACGTAATTGCACTAGAACGCATGAATAATTCACGTATTACTGGACCGGAAATTGCAATTGCAAAAGGATTTACTGCGTCTGGTCACAAACGCTCAACGCACCTATTTAATACTGAACCAAACGGTCCTGCTCTTCCAGGAAACGAAGCATTTGGGATTCAACATATGCTTCCTGGGAAATTTGCAATTTTTGTAGGTGGCTTCCCGATTGTTGTAAACGGAGAAGTAGTTGGTGGTGTAGGTGTAAGTGGTGGAAATGGTGAACAGGATACAGCTGTAGGTACAGCTGCACTTCAAGCTCTAGCAGAGCATTTAAAAGAAGATGGACTTGAAGTTGTTACTGAAGCTGATATTAAGAAGTAATCTAGCAAACTAGTTTTGCAATCTAATACCCTCCCTCGATATAGCGTCATAACGTTCTTCTTCAAGGGCGTTATGACGCATTTTTAAAAAGGTAATCCAAAATTAACATTTTGCTTTTTCTTCTACTAAATGAAAGAAGGTGTCGTTCTTGAATTCATATCTGCAAATTACTATTGGGTTTGCTAGATCGGGAGTGTTAGGTTTTGGCGGAGGTCCTTCAGTAATACCGCTAATCGAACATGAAGCAGTAAAGAATTATAAATGGATGTCTAGTGATGAATTTGGTGAAACATTAGCACTCGCTAATACGTTACCTGGTCCTATCGCAACTAAAATGGCCGCTTATGTAGGGTATAAAGTGAAAGGTTCATTAGGTGCTTTCGTAGCCATTTTAGCTCACGTTTTACCGTCCGTATTTGCACTTATTGGTCTATTAGGATTTCTTTATTCTTTTCGTTCTACTGGTATTGTAGATGGAATGGTCCAGGCGATTACACCAGTAGTTGCGGTCATGCTTGCAGTAATGGCCTATGGATTTTTCAAAAAGGGTTCTGCAGGTTTAGGTTTAAAATGGATGTTATTTATTTCTGTGTTCTGTTTATTATTACTAGAAGGGTTAATGATTCATCCAGGTATCATCATTATTGCCTTTTTAATTACAGCCTTTATTTTAGCTACGCGAAAAGTTAAGAAAATGAATCAAACAAATCTCCCTGAAAAGGACGGGAAGGATGTAGAGTTATGATTTATGTTGAAATATTTTGGGCATTTTTTATTGCAAACTTATTGGGGTATGGTGGAGGACCTGCTACTATTCCATTAATTCAAAATGAAGTTGTAAATCAGTATGAGTGGATGACGTTACAAGAATTTGCCGATTTATTAGCAATTGCCAATGCATTACCAGGCCCTATAGCAACAAAGATGGGTGGTTTTATTGGCTATGAACTAGGTGGCGTGCTTGGTTCAGTTGTGGCATTAGTAGCAACTATTGCCCCTTCTGCTATTGCGGTCATCGTTCTATTTAAATTTGCTTCAATGTTCAAAGATGCACTACAAGTAAAATTCATGACGAAATCGGTTCAACCTGTAATTGCAATCTTATTAGGTGTATTAGCTTATCAATTCTTTATTAGTTCTTTTGAGCAAAGTGGTGTATTCCATTTAATTTTACTTACAGTCGTTAGCTTCCTGGCACTTGAAAAATTTAAAATTCATCCTGCACTAGTTATTTTAGGTTCTTTATGTTACGGTGCTGTATTTTTATCAGGAGCGGTGATTTAATAATCCGCTCTTTTTTCATTGAAAGATTTAATAACCAATTGCAGCAAAGCACCATAAGATAGTATACCAATTGAAAGGAGGAAGCTAATGGAACAGTACTGGAAGGAAGAATCAATTATTCCGATTCGAGAATATGCCTATAGACAGCTGAAAAAAATGATTTTAGAAAGAGTATTTGTTGCTGATGACAGACTAGTAGAACGTCAACTTGCCGAAGAATTGCAGATAAGTCGCACTCCAATACGAGAAGCACTGTTACGATTAGAGGCACAAGGTTTTGTAAAAACAGTTCCTCGTAAAGGTGTAGTAGTTAATAGTACATCGACAGAGCAAATTATTGAAGTGTTTACGATTTTATCATCTTTAGAAGCTCTAGCTGCAAAATTAGCAGCAGAAAAAATGGATGAGGTAACGAAAAAGGAGATCGACAGTTATATAAATAGAGTAGAAAAGGCAATTAATGAGGATGAAGATGATATGTCTCAGCTTCATATCGAGATAAGTCATGTCGTATATAAAGCAGCAAAAAGTCCGAAATTATACCAAATGCTTATTGATTTAACAGATTATATTCGAGCCTTTGCTAATATTGGCTACAAGTTAACAGGAAGAAAAGAGTCTTCATTCAGGGAACACATCGAAGTATTGAAGGCGGTACGTAATAAGGAATCAGATATGGCTCAATATTTAACGAAGATTCATATTGAAAACTCGAAAAAGGCTTATTTAGAAGCAATTATTAAAAAAGAAATAGCAGGTTCCAAGGCGTAGTAGCCTGTGGACCTGCTATTTTTTAGATTAATAGATTAAACACCAATAACAATATCAGATGTGTAGCTATTCAACACTTTTGCAATACTCATTGCAACGATATAACCAGTTTTAGGGTTGTTTTCTGATGGTGTATTTTGAATTTGAATACGCGAATCTCCGAACAATCCTTTAATTGAGATTTCATGCTTATTCTTATCAAGCGTAGGGTCGACATACACTTCCACATTTGTCTTTTCAAATCCGACACCAGCTATGCTTAGTGCAGCTGAAACATTTACATTCTCAGGGAATGCTTTTGCTGATTCTCTAGCAGTTCCAGTAAAAATACAGACAGGCTCTGTAAGGTTTGCTAAATCAAGTTTTTGCTCAACAGACGTACCGTACCATGCTTTTGGAGGTTTTCGAGTGATTAATTTTACCTCATCAATATCACCTACTGCACCGGCAGTTACTCTATCAAGGCCACCAATAGCTGCAGAAGGGATAATTAGTTGCTTACCTGTTTCTTTGGCTGTCCTTCTTACAGCTGTCAATAAGTCTTCATCACAAAAAACACCAACGGATACAACAATAAAATGACTCCCAGATTCCAAAGCCGTTTGACTATATTGACGAACAGCATCATGCCCTGCGCCTTCAACAATAAAGTCTAACTGAAGATTAAAAAAACGAGTAGCGTCGTTTGTTATTTCAATCTCTTCACCTTGTAGTGTGTCTTGCAAGATTTTTACTTTTTCAGGGCTACGAACAAGAATTGCTTTTACATTCGTTTGTCCAGCCTTTTTTGCTTTGACAAGCTCTAATAACTGCTCCCCAATTGTTCCATAACCAATCATACCAATATTTATCACGATTACATCCACCACCATACTTAAGAAATTATACTATTTGTATATTGTATACCAAATAATAAGTGAATTATTACATTCTGTCAATGACAAGCCCTTATTGGTTTTTCTTATAAAAACACCATATTTATAGAAGAAAGTTAATTTTCTATATTGTCAGAAATATTAAATCATGGTATATTGTATACAACAAAAGGTGGGGAGCTGATAGATGGCTTGATGTGAAAATTGGATTGATTCAGTTCATATGCCATTCAATAGGATGTCACACCCCAAAAAATATTAATTTACAGGAGGAGTTATTATGCCAGTTATTCTTTATAAAAACGTAGATAAAAAAATCGAGGTTCCTACTGATTCTAATATTTTGCGAACGTCTTTACGTTACGATGGTGCTTTACCAAACAAGTGCGGTGGAGGCTTTTGTGGAACATGTGTAATCAAAATTGAAGAGGGCAGTGAATATCTTGATAAAATTAAACCAGCTGAACACAAAAAATTAGGCGAAGAGTTACTTGAGCAAGGATATCGTCTAGGTTGCCAAACGTTTATTTCTGGAGATGTTACTGTTTCTTGGGACGATGAAATAACAAAGCAAGTTCAACGTAATAAAGTTAAAATTAATAGATAATAACATTGTAGGGGGTAGCAAATGTTTGTAAGACAGATAATTGAAACAAAAGAGTATTTCTCTAATGATATTAGACCTGGTTATTTTGTTATTTACGAAAAGCTAAGACAAAATACTGTAACATTCAAGTCTGTTGGTATCGTGGAAAGTCGTGCTGTCATTGAAGAAAGTATTAAAATCTTAAAGGGAAACGCCCAATACTCTCTTACAAACGTTAAATGCTACATTCTAGGTAACGAGTATTCTTCTGTAGAGGAAGTACTCACGGCAATTAAAAAAAATAATTCTTATATCTTTCAAAGAGAACTTCAAGCAAATCATTAAAGATGTTTTGAAAATGTTCACAGTTTTCCTCTTTATTTTTAACTTCATTTGGTATACAATATACCATGTAAGTAAGTTTTAATATTAAAGGGGAGAACAACTCATGAAGATTCCAAGACCGATGAATCAATGGGACCTTATGTTTAAAGTACGAGAAGAGTATGCTAGTGCAGAAGGAACTGTACCATGTGCTATGCATCGTACAGTCTGCGAAGAGAAGTGTAAAGAATGTCCTTGGCTACTGTCTATCTTAAATGAAGGTACACAAGAAAAAATCGTCTGCCAGCCTCCAGTGATTTGGGAGGAGTAATAGTTATATAAATTTGAGTTGACTCAACCCTAAAGTGTAGGGGAGAGTCAACTTTTTTGTTTAATGAGAAATAACATCAATATAATAATAGTAGCTCTACCTTCACGTACTACGACCTTTAGGGGGAATGAAACCACTATTTAATTTGAATGGTAACAGCTTAAATGAAAAACCAGTTCAGTATAGTTAATGAACTGGTTTTTTCATTATTACTTGAGATTAAAAGAACTAATCTTTCGCAGTTAAAGTATCATCTGAATGATAAGGAGGAATACAGTTAATAAAACCATATACCAGAACGTGAAAACAAAATTCCAATTTGATATTTTAAATGGACTTTCATTTATGATGTTCGACATAATGCCTAGTGTTGCATTATAGGGCCCCATTAAAAATGCTGGTACCGCTCCTCCTAACATGGCAACTGTTAATATAACTGGAGAGATATTTAGTACGTTAGGGTCAAGAGATTGTGCAATTAGTGCTAATGCAACCGCTGGATGTAGACCGATAAAAGCAAATAGTAATGGTACTATCGGCAATATTACTAAGAAAAGTTGTACTCCAGTGAAGCCGATGAGCTGTGCAATCCATAAATTTAACGTTTGGTCAGCTCCTGAGTGATTAATAGCTGCAATAAAAAAACCAGCAGATAAGAAAATAAAGAATTGATCCTTCATTTTAATTAAATGGTTCTGAAAGTGGTCGTTTAAGCCGCCAAGAAAACTTTTTCCTTTTTTTAATAAGAGAGACCAAGTGAACGAAAAGGGAATCACTAAAACACTTACTAAGAATAGGAAGCTTAAAGCTAGAAAATGCTCTGTCATTGTAATAATTGTGTTAAGTAATAGGATTGCTAGTAAAATATGAAACAAACGTTTCGGATTTGCATTTTTAATCGTCACTTCATTTGTTTCTACAGTAGCGGCCATTTCCTTGTGAGCTTGCTCTAGTTCACTTTGTACATGAGTCTGTCTCTTTTGAGATATAAAGTAACCAGTGAGCCAATCTAAAATAAGCCCCAATATACTTAAAGGGATTAAAATAGGAAGCATTCCACCATAACTCACTCCTGTCATCTCAATGACAATCCCGACAATTGGTGTGACAGGAGTCCATAGTAACGGCATGGCAAAACCATGTGTTATTGAACGAGTGAGGAATCGTTCTTTATTCTTTATATAAAAGATATCTACTGAAGGGCGTATTGAATAGTACGTCATTGGCAGTGCAGCTAGATTCATAAAGGAACTAAGAAAATAAGATATACCAGAAGATACCATATATAAATGTCCTGAATTTTTCACTTTATGCCTAATGATGTGTTGAACTTCATTGGCATATTCACCAAGTCGTATTGGCAATGCTAATATAGGAATTAAGGCAAATAGACTAAGTAAGTTTAGCATTCCGCCAAAAGATAAGAGATATTGTAATGGATTTGTTCCATTTGAAGCTAGTAACATAACTCCAATGCTTAAAAAGATTATTCCAAAAATCAGTACAACACGACTGACGTAAAAGATAGTCGATATAACAGCCAAAAATGCTGAAACTGATAGGAGGATATTAACAATAGTATGAGAAAAAATATTAGACAACAAATATAAAAAGATAGCAAACGCAAATAAGTACTTCAGCATCAAATCACCACGATTCACATTTTTTTGATTCAAGAAAAACAAGTAAGATATTACTCAGATGCGTTTTCTAAAGCCCCTATAAGTGAATAGGCTATGTAAGTTCTAAGGTTTTTCTTAGTTTCAATTATACATTAATTGTATACAAAATACCAAATATGAATTAGTAGTTTTATATAGTTCAGTTTGGACATACATATCTTTTAAAGAGTTATTTTCGTTAGTACTAAAAGGAGGATGTATGTCTACACCAAAACCATATTCGGTACCCAGAAAATCATATACATTAGAAGAAGGAAAAAGTGATGTAGCAGCCGGGTTGATTGTAGCAGTAATGCTTATTCCACAAGGATTAGCATATTCTTTGTTATCCGGTTTACCACCAATTATTGGTTTATACACAGCTACTATTCCGCTACTTATTTATGCGTTAGTAGGCTCTTCTAGGCATTTGGCTGTAGGGCCTGTAGCGATGGTGTCACTGATCTTGTTTGCTGGAGTTTCTCAATTAGCTGAGCCAGGTTCTGAACAATTTCTATCATTAGCTATTACTTTAACTCTAATGGTCGGACTTATACAACTGTTAATGTCGGTATTTCGTTTAGGATTTTTAGTGAATTTCATTCCATATGGTGTTATCAGTGGGTTTACATCAGCTGCAGCGATTATGATTGGCTTAAGTCAGGTGAGTCATCTTCTGAATATATCAGTAGATAAGAGTGGCTCTGTTTTTCATCTATTAGTAGATGTAAGTAGGCACTTAGGTGAGGCGAATATAATTACACTGCTACTTGGAATAGGGAGTATTTTATTATTAATTTTATTGAAATCTACGGTGCCACGAGTTCCAGGTGCTTTAATAGCAGTTATTATCAGCACATGTGTTGTCTATGTATTTCAACTGAACGTATTAGGCGTAAGTATTATTGGTTATGTTCCTCATGGTTTACCAAGTGTTTCTCTACCAAACATAGCGTTTCAAGATGTTATGAATCTATTACCATTAGCAGTGACAATCTCTTTAATAAGTTTTGTAGAATCAATAGCAATTGCAAAGTATGTTGCTCAAAAAGAACGATACGAAATAAAATCTAATCAAGAATTATATAGTTTAGGTTTAGCAAATACTATTGGCTCTATGTTTATGACAATGCCAGTAGCTGGAGGTTTTTCTCGTACAGCCGTAAATTATCAAGCTGGCGCAAAAACAAAGTTCGCAGCTGTTATTACTAGTGTTTTTATTTTATTGACATTACTCTATTTAACCCATTTGTTTTATTACATGCCTAAAGCAGTACTTGCAGCGGTTATTATTGTAGCTGTGTACGGTTTAATTGATTTTAATAAAGCAAAAGAACTGTTTATGACGAAACCGGATGAAGGCTGGGCACTTCTTATTACATTTTTTGCAACACTTATAATAGGTATAAAAGAAGGACTACTAATCGGTATTGGATTTTCATTGTTAATATTTCTCTTTAAAATAAAGTGGCTCTATGTCAAAAAGTAGTTTGAGGTCTGAGGGAGTAAACACAAAACTTAAGTTTAAGCACGTAACTCATTAGTTTGAAATTTCAGAAAATAAATTTGTGTAATTTGGGTTGATTTGGTATTCTAAGAGTAACCTAGTACAATAAGAGTAAAATCTTATTGTAAAGGGTGATTCCTTCATGAAACCATTTCTTTTAGCCTCAGGTTCCCCTCGAAGAAAAGAACTACTTGAGCAAGCCCATTTATCATTTTCTGTAAAAACTAGTTCAATTGAAGAGTTTGTTGACCCTAATCTAACTCCTGCAGATGTAGTACAATCTTTGTCTCTTCAAAAAGCAGAAGCGGTAGCAAAGGTTAATAAAGATGCTGTTGTTCTTGGTTCTGATACAGTCGTTGTATTAGATAACGAGATCCTCGGTAAACCAAGAGACGAATCTGATGCAAAGTCAATGCTACAAAAACTATCAGGTAGCACTCACAAAGTATTTACAGGGGTAGCGATTACAGATAGTGAAACGACAAAAACATTTTATTCTGAAACGAACGTTACCTTCTATGAATTGAGCGATGAGGAAATCGACTTTTATATTGCAACTGATAACCCTTTAGACAAAGCGGGTTCTTATGGAATCCAGGATTTCGGAGCTACGTTTGTAAAAGAAATTCATGGGGATTATTTTGCTGTTGTCGGTTTACCAATCGCATCTACGGTAAAAGAATTAAAAGCCTTTGGAATTACCCCGTTTAAGTAGAATAGTAAGAGGCTGATCTCGCTTCACTGTCAGCCTCAACTACTCTACAAACCACCCCTAAATTTTCCTTATAGTAACCTCTTCAAAACCTCTTTTTCACTCTAAATTCAATTACATGAAAAAGGACAAATTTGTAAACGATAGAAAGGAGAGGAAGGACTATTGAAAGAGCATAGTCTAATGATACGCGATGTCCCTCAAAGTGAACGTCCTCGAGAGCGAATGGTTAACGAAGGTCCTAAATTTCTAACAAATCAAGAGTTATTGGCAATTCTTTTACGTAGTGGAACGAAACAGGAGTCAGTATTAACATTGGCACAACGTTTGTTACAGCAGTTTGACGGTCTTTATTTATTAAAGGATGCTACGTTAGAGGAACTTCAACAAATCAAAGGAATTGGATTAGCCAAGGCAATTGAGATACGTGCTGCTTTGGAATTAGGTAGGCGAATTAGCACTCTTCAAATAGAAGACAGGTATACAATTCGTTCTCCGGAAGATGTGTCCCGCTATGTTATGGAAGATATGCGATTTCTAACACAAGAACATTTCGTATGTCTTTATTTGAATACCAAGAATCATGTCCTTCATAAGGAAACGATTTTTGTTGGGAGCTTAAATGCTTCAATTGTACATCCGCGGGAAGTATTCAAGGAAGCATTCCGCCGTTCAGCTGCATCGATCATTTGCCTTCATAATCATCCTTCTGGCGATCCGTCTCCAAGTAGTGAAGATATTGAAGTGACGAAACGGCTACGTGAGAGTGGAAAGATTCTTGGTATTGAACTACTTGACCATGTGATTATAGGTGATCGTAAATTTATTAGCTTAAAGGAGTATGGGGCGATTTAGGGGATTATGAATTCTGAGTTATGAGTTATGAATGGCAATTAATAATTGCTAATGGGTAATGGACAATGGTTAATGAAGTTCAAAATCTTTAATTAATCATTAACCATTAACAATTAATCATTAACTAATTTCGACATATTTCAAAAGAAATTTGTAAAATTATCTGAGGGGGACTTTTAAGGCTATTTTTTTTCCTTGATATTAAGTATAATAAAGGTTATGAGTTCGGTTAATCATGAAGGGAGATACATAGATGTTTGGTGGTTTTTCAAAAGACTTAGGAATTGATTTAGGAACGGCAAATACGCTTGTTTATGTGAAAGGAAAAGGTGTGGTTGTTCGGGAACCTTCCGTTGTTGCACTTCGAACAGATACAGGTTCAATTGAAGCTGTTGGTAATGATGCGAAGAATATGATCGGTAGAACTCCTGGAAACATTGTTGCTGTTCGACCAATGAAAGACGGTGTCATAGCTGATTTTGATACAACGGCAACTATGATGAAGTACTTTATTAGACAAGCACTGAAAAACCGTTCGATTTTTACAAGAAAACCAAACGTAATGGTTTGTGTTCCATCTGGGATTACAGCTGTAGAAAAGCGTGCGGTAGAAGATGCGACAAAGCAGGCTGGAGCACGTGAAGCATATACAATAGAAGAGCCTTTTGCGGCAGCAATTGGTGCTGATTTACCAGTATGGGAGCCAACAGGTAGTATGGTTGTTGATATTGGTGGAGGTACGACTGAGGTAGCAATTATTTCATTAGGTGGAATTGTTACGAGCCAGTCGATTCGTGTTGCTGGTGATGAGATGGATGATGCAATCATTCAATATATTAAGAAAAGCTATAATTTAATGATCGGTGAAAGAACGTCTGAATCTTTAAAGTTAGAAATTGGCTCAGCAGGTTCTCCAGAAGGTGTAGAAGACATGGATATTCGGGGTCGTGACTTATTAACAGGTCTACCTAAAACAATTACTGTGTCGGCTAAAGAAATATCTGGTGCTCTTGAGGATACAGTTGTTACGATTATTGAATCGGTAAAAAATACATTAGAAAAGTCTCCACCAGAGCTTGCGGCAGATATTATGGACCGTGGAATTGTATTAACTGGTGGTGGAGCATTATTACGTAATTTAGACAGAGTACTAAGTGAAGAAACAAATATGCCAGTTATCGTTGCTGAAAATCCATTAGATTGTGTGGCACTTGGAACTGGTCGTGCATTAGAAAATTTACATTTGTTCCGCTCAAAGGCAGGTATCACAGTTCGTTCTAATAGAAAGGTGTAAGTAGGTGTAGACTATGCCCCAATTCTTCTCAAACAAACGATTAATTGTATTAATGGTGAGCATTATTCTTTTGGTGGCATTGATTGGTTATTCCATGAGTGACCGCGATAGGTTAACATGGCCAGAGCAATTTATGAAAGATGCTGTTGGATGGGTACAGACCCTACTTACAAAACCCGCTCATTTAGCAGCGGGTTTCTTTGAGAATGTTAACGACATAAAAATTATTTATGATGAAAACAGATTGCTCAAAGCCCGCTTAGAAGAATATGCTCAAATCTCGGTTGAACGTAATATTTTTAAAGAAGAAAATGATACATTTAAAAGAATGCTAGAGATCGATGAAACGTTAAATGACTATCGGATGAGAACGGCATTGGTCATTCATCGTACACCTGATCGTTGGAGTGAATACATCGGAATTAATAAAGGTTCTGAGAATGGTATTGAACGAAATATGGCTGTTATTACTTCAGAAGGCTTAATTGGGAAAGTTCAAAATGTAGGACAATTTTCTTCTACTGTGCAATTGTTAACAGACCATGACCGAACGAATCGTGTGTCAGCAATGGTCTTAGCGGAAGAACGTGTATATGGTTTTATTGAAGGTTTTAATGAAGAAACAGGCATGCTTCAATTGAGAAAAGTTGAGATTGATGCTGAAATTGAACCAGGTATGCTCGTTACTACTTCCGGATTAGGTGGAGTATTTCCTCAAGGACTTGTAATTGGTGAAATTGTTGGAGTTGAACCAGACGAGTATGGGTTAACGCAAAATGCAGCTATCCAACCGGCAGCGGACTTTTATGGGTTAGATTATGTCATTGTTATTGAACGAACGAGTACAACACTAGAGCAAGAATTACTAGAGGGGGATAGCTAATGAATCGTTTAGTTATCCCGTTCATCGTATTTCTGCTATTTGTACTTGAAGGGACAATTTTTCAAGTGTTCGCTCCTGAAAACTATAATATTAATTGGATACTCGTTCCTAGGTTTGTCATTGTAATGATTGTTATCATTGGTATTTTTCAAGGTCGTATTCATGGAGTATTATTTGGTTTAGGTTTTGGGCTTCTTTATGATGTTGTATATACGGATATGCTTGGTGTGTACTTGTTTTCGATGGGACTTATCGGATATTTATTTTCATTGAGTTATAAACCAGTTCAGCGAAGCTTCAGTTTGCTCGTGATAATTTCTTTAGTAGCAGTAATTGGAATAGAATATTTTGTTTTTGGTATGTACCTATTACTGGGGATGACACAAATTCCTCAAGAAGTATTTTTCTTTCAACGCTTACTTCCAACGTTAATACTTAATCTTTGTTTTGCTGCAATTATCGTATGGCCACTTAGAAAATATTTGTTGTATTTAATTCGATATGAAAAGAGTTTAGAGGATAAATTATAAAAAAAGTTTATTCAAATAAAAAAGCCTTACTAGCTGTATTTTCACCTAGTAAGGCGCTAGTGCGTTAAAGAAATTTGACGATAATTAAAAAGGCTTTTCAATTTTTCAAAAAAAATAAAGGGAACTAGTCCCTAGTTGTTGAATGTATAAAAAGGACCAATGTACTTAACCCGCTTTGAGGTGAACGTGAGAATGACGCAGAAAAAACATCACGTAACGATAAAAGGGACTAAAGATGGCCTAATATTTATGCTTGATGATGAAGCATCCTTTAATGAGTTATTGCGAGAATTACAGGATAAGTTATCATCTAAGCATTATCAACAGGATGAGGGGCCAGAAGTCCAAGTCAATCTTGCTATTGGCAATCGTTATTTGACAAACGAGCAAGAAGAACAATTAATAGAGTTAATTGAAAATGATAGGAATTTAATAGTAGAAGAAATTAATTCAAATGTAGTAACAAAGTTAGAAGCTGAAGAACTTAAAAAGGAAAATCAAATTGTATCTGTTGCTAAAGTAATTCGTTCAGGACAAGTGTTGGAAATTACTGGCGATTTGTTGCTTATAGGAGATGTAAATCCTGGTGGTACAATTAAAGCAACGGGAAATATTTTTGTTATGGGTGCATTAAGAGGAATTGCACATGCTGGTTATTTTGGTAACGTAAATGCTGTAATTGCAGCTTCTGTCATGGCACCAGCACAATTAAGAATAGGTGACTATATTAGTCGCTCACCTGATCGCCATGAGCAAGTCGATAGTGATATGGACTGTGCATACATAGAGGATGGAAAAATTTCGATTGAAAGGCTCCAACAGCTTAGTCAGTTGAGGCCTCAATTAACTAGATTTTAAAATTGATAGAGTTGTAGATCGATTTGATTTGAGAAGGGGGAAATGAGCGTGGGAGAGGCTATTGTCATCACTTCGGGTAAAGGAGGCGTTGGGAAAACAACGACTTCGGCCAACATTGGGACCGCCCTTGCGCTTTCTGGAAATAAAGTTTGTTTGGTTGATACTGATATTGGTTTACGTAATTTAGATGTAGTTATGGGGCTTGAAAACCGCATTATTTACGATCTTGTTGATGTTGTGGAAGAACGGTGTCGTTTGAAGCAAGCATTAATTAAAGATAAGAGATTTGAGTGTCTATATTTGCTACCAGCTGCTCAAACGAAGGATAAGTCTTCAGTAACTCCTGAACAAATGGAGGTCGTTATTGAAGAGTTAAAGCGTGAATATGATTATATTATTATTGACTGTCCAGCAGGTATTGAGCAAGGATTTAAAAATGCAGTTGCAGGTGCTGACCGAGCGATTGTTGTAACAACTCCAGAGGTTTCATCTGTACGTGATGCAGACCGAATTATTGGCTTATTAGAACAAGCTGATATTGAATCACCTAAACTAATTGTCAATCGAATTCGTAGTCATATGATGAAAAACGGAGAAATGCTAGATGTAGATGAAATAGTCTCAATTCTAGCAATTGAGTTACTTGGTATAGTTGTTGACGATGATAGTGTTATCAAATATTCAAATAAAGGCGAACCAGTTGCATTGCACCCAGATAGTAAAGCATCGATTGCCTATCGAAATATTGGGCGTCGTATTTTAGGTGAAACAGTACCACTTCTGTCGTTAGAAGATGACAAAGGTATGTTTACAAAAATGAAAAAGTTTTTTGGCATACGTTAAAACCACTCGGCTTGCCGAGTGGTTTTTTATAGACTGTTGTTTAAATTTGTTAAAATCTCAACTATACTATGATGAATTTACTAAAGTAAATCTATCTAATGTAGAAGGGGTGGTAATAAATTTGTTGTTTTATCCAATACTATTCATAATTGACACGAAGTATTAAAATTTTAAAGGGGTGGGCATCTATAAAGTTGTAAGTATGTGTGTTAAAATCAAAATGTAGTAGCTTAAGTACATTCCTAATTAAAAATATGGTATTGTGTTCATATTAATAGTAAATCACAATATGAATTAAATTTTACTTAATTGAATCGTATAAAAGGAGGAAAAGATATGAATCCGTTGAATATCGGTGTTCCTGGGCTTATTCTTATTTTAGTTATAGCTCTTATTATCTTTGGACCTAAACGTTTACCTGAAATGGGAAAAGCATTTGGTCAAACGTTACGCGAGTTCAAACGTTCAACAAATGATTTAATGGACGAGAACGACCAGAAAAAAGTCAGTCAAGCACAAACACAAGAAAAAGAAGCAACTGAACCAAAAGCATAAATAATGAGACTATGAGTGAAGCTGAGGCTTCACTCTATTTTTTTTACCAAATGTACCTCCCTTCAAATAAGAGTCCTAATGTTGCGCGCTTGCTATGAGAAAACCACTCATGGCAAGCTTATGAAAAGAGGCAACGGTTTCGCGCATTACATAAAGGCCAGAAAAAAAGTGAAAATCACACTTTTTCAGGAGCCTTACTGAAGTTTACTAGCATATTTTCGAGGACAAGTCATAAGATGTAGTAGACAAGTCGTGAAAGAAAGGGAAGGGGACGCAATGTCAAAGAGAGTTGATAAAATACGGAAGAAGCTAGAGTTGAGAAGAAAAGAGATTAAAGGGAAGACAAATCAAAGAGAACGCTCCGCACCTGTTGTATTTGACCGCCACGATGAAGCGAGAGATGAACCAGATTTTTATTTATATCAAGATGGAAAAAAGCAAGAGCAGGAACAGTGGTTAGATAAAGACCGTTTCCTCTTAAAAACGATGGTTGCTGTTGTATTATTTCTACTTGTCGCTATAATGTTTAAAACACCAACACCGCAACTTGAGGGAGCGAGAAATTTTGTGAAACACTCCTTTGAACAAGAGTTTCAATTTGCAGCGGTCGCTGACTGGTATGAAGGACAGTTTGGGAGACCATTAGCTCTTTTACCTAATAGTATGAATGTAGCACTTGATGATGTTGACCAGGAGCATAACCCTGAAATTGTATTTGCTGTTCCTGCTTCTGGAACAATTACAGAGAGCTTTCAGCAAAATGGCACAGGTATTTTAGTAGAGACAGGGATTGACGAAAACGTAGAAGCGGTTAAAGCTGGTTTTGTTTTTTCAGTTAAGGACGAAGACTCACTAGGGAAAACAGTGGGAATTGAGCATCATGATGGCAGTGAATCTTGGTATGGAATGTTAGAAAAGGTAGATGTAAAGCTACATGACCATGTTGAAGCAGGTAAACCAATAGGGAAAGTATCTAGTAGTAATAGTGCAGGAAAGGGTGTCTATTACTTTGCGTTAAAACAAGGGGAAACATATATCGATCCCATTGATGTGATTTCATTTGACTAATTTAAATTTATTACCTCTTTTAAAAAAATTTAAAATTCATCCATTATTCTATTTTGTTTTAGGTATTGGAGTGGTTACAGGATACTTTCAAGAAGTTATTATGTTATTTTTGATTGTATTCATACACGAAATGGGTCACGCCATTGCGGCCCATTTTTTTAAATGGAAAATAAATAAGATTGAGCTTCTTCCTTTTGGTGGAGTGGCAGAAATGAACGAGGCAGGGAACCGTCCTTTACGAGAGGAATTAATTGTCGTTCTAGCAGGACCTATTCAGCACCTTTGGTTAATGGCATTATCATTTGTTCTACTTCCTTTTGATTTTTGGACGGTTGCTGACCATCAGCTATTTTTGTGGCATAACCTAATTATCCTTTCTTTTAATTTGCTCCCCGTATGGCCATTAGATGGAGGGCGCCTTGTTCAACTATGGTTCTCTTATAGGCTACCTTATAAAAAAGCACAAAAGCTCTCATTAGTAAGTACAACTGTGATATTACTAGTCTTATCAATAATTAGTTTATACCTTTTCCCGTTTCACTTAAATTTATGGATTGTTCTTACCTTCCTGTTTGTATCAAACTATTTAGAATGGAAACAGCGACATTTTTCTTATATGCGCTTCTTAATGGAAAGGCTTCATGGGAAGAATAGCCGAAAGAAACGAATGATAACAGTGAATGACACGATGAAGGTTCAAGACGTAGTAAACCTATTCCAACGAGGATATCAGCATAAGCTTGTCATAAAAAATAACGATAAAAACACACGAAAAGTTATAAATGAACAAGAACTATTAAAAGCATTCTTCTACGAAAAAAAACTAAACCATTCTTTAAAAGAACTTTTCTTTTAAAGAATGGTTTCTTTTAGAATTATGAGTTTTGAGTTATTAGTTATGAATTAAAAGAGCTAGTAATAGGTTTTCACTAATCAATTCATAACTCATAACCCATAATTAATAATTACCTCTCAAAGTCTCCACTTTTTCCACCAGTTTTCTTCTTTAAAAAAGTTGGTCCAATAACCATTCCTTTATCAATTGCTTTACACATATCATAAACAGTTAAGGCTGTTGCTGAAGCAGCTGTTAATGCTTCCATCTCCACTCCTGTTTTCCCTTGTGTTTTAACCTCTACTTGAATATGTAAAATATACGTATCTGTTTTTTCTTCCCATTCAAAATTGACATTAATACCATTAAGAGAAAGTGGATGACACATTGGAATCCATTGCGATGTGTTTTTTGCTGCCATTACACCTGCAACTTGAGCGACTGCTAATACGTCTCCTTTTCCAATTTTTCCTTGTTCGATCTTTTCGTGGATTTCACTATTTACTTCTATGCTTGATTGAGCAATTGCTGTACGAACGGTAACATCTTTTTCAGATATATCTACCATTTTTGCACGCCCTTGCTCGTTAAAGTGAGTTAAATCTCCCATTTATTATCACACTCCTTTTTTTCTATAGTTTACCATGAAAAGGGGGAGGTTGAAATTTCATAATTAACAACCATATGGTAAAATAAATAAAAGCGTTAGTGAGATATATTTTTATAGTGGGAGGATATAATATGTCAGTTCATGAACATAAAAAAGAAGCTCCGAAAACAGTAAGGTGCATGGTCCTAACTGTTTCTGATACACGAACAAAAGAAACAGACAAGAGTGGACAACTCATTCACTCACTTCTAGAGGAAAATAATCATCAAATAAATGAGTATCAAATAGTCAAGGATGAGTATAGTGAAGTACAAAGATGGCTCATCCATGCAGGGCAAAGAGAAGATATTGATACGGTTTTAATAAATGGAGGTACTGGTGTTGCTCTTCGCGATACAACATTCGAGGCTGTGAAGGATAGTCTTGATAAGGAACTGCCGGGCTTTGGAGAGGTATTTCGTTACTTAAGCTTTACAGAGGATATAGGTACAGCGGCTATTTTAAGCCGGGCAATCGCTGGTGTCCGTGCAGAGCGGGCAGTATTTTCAATGCCTGGTTCATCAGGAGCAGTAAAGCTAGCAATGGAACGAATTATTATCCCAGAAATTGCGCATCTTGTTCGAGAAATAAGGAAAGATAAAAAATAGGAATTTATTTGTAGGAGAAGCTATTATGAAGCATGTTTTACTTATGATTATAGCTATGACGTTACTAGTGGCATGTAATCAGGATACACAGGAGCAGGTGGAGTTAAACGTTGCTGCAGCCTCTGGTTTACTTAATTTGTTTACTGAGATTGGTGATGAGTTTGAGGAAGAAACCGGTACAAAGGTTATCTTTTCCTTTGGTTCTTCAGGACAATTGGCTGACCAAATAGAAAATGGTGCCCCTTATGATGTGTTTGCATCTGCAAATATCGATTTTATTAATCAACTAGAAGAAAAAGAGATTGTTACTAGTGACATGACGAATATATTTGCTGTTGGTCGCATTGGAATTGCTACAATGGCTGATAATTCTCTTCAGGTGACTTCAATAGAAGATCTGGTGAATCCAGAATTTAAAAAAATAGCCATTGCAAATCCTGAACATGCTCCGTATGGACAGGCTGCAAGGGAAGTGATTGAAAATGCAGGTCTATGGGACCAGTTAGAAAATAAGCTTGTCTATGGACGTAATATTTCTGATACGCTCTCCTATCTGGAGACGGGAAATGCGGAGGTTAGTATTATTGCTTTATCACTCGTACATGACGAGTTAGATTTTCTATTACTAGATGGTGATATGCACCATCCTATAAAACAGGTAATCACGATGAGTAATCGACCTAGCAATGAAGAGCAAGCAAGAGAGTTTATTGAATTTTTAATAGGGCCAGAACGAAGGACTATCATTGAAAACAATGGATTTGCCTTTCCAGAGGTGAATTAGTATGGATGGAGTTAATTTATTCCCACTATTTTTATCATTTAGAGTTGCATTGACTGCAACTCTTTTTGCCTTAATGATTGGATTGCCAATTGCATATTTTATGAACCGTTCTAAAGGTAGGATTGTTGATTTTATCGATACAGTAATTACACTACCGATTGTTCTTCCTCCTACAGTACTCGGATATTATCTCCTTGTTTTATTAGGTAGACAAAGCTCAGTAGGGAGGTTTTTAGAAGAACGTTTTGACATTACGATTGTTTTTACGCCGACTGGAGCTGTTATAGCAGCATTAGTTGTTTCGATCCCTTTTCTAATAAAATCAGCACGTACATCATTTGGGAGCATAGACCCAAATATTATCAATGCTGCTCGAGTTCTTGGACGAACAGAGCTAAATATTTTTCTAACAGTGATGATTCCACTTGCATGGAGAGGAATTGCTGCAGGGGTTACACTATCGTTTGCTCGTGCGTTAGGAGATTTTGGTGCAACATTAATGGTTGCTGGAAGTATACCGAATCAGACAATGACGATGCCAATAGCCATTTATGATGCGTTACTAGCAGGAAATCGTGAGTTAGCAAACGTATTAGTGATTATTATGACAACTGTATCAGTTGCCGTATTGTATATAATTAATAGACTAGAAAAAAGGGTAGTGAAAGGGGGAAGATGATTTGCTTGAAGCAACAATTCATAAAAACATGAATCAGTTTTCCCTCGATGTTTCATTTAAAGCTGATAATGGTGTAACTGGTATTTTAGGTCCGTCAGGGTGCGGAAAAAGCTTAACATTGCAATGTCTTGCTGGCTTACAAACACCGGCTCAAGGAGAAATTAAACTAGGCTCTGGAACATTATTCAGTTCAAATAATAAAAAGAATCTTAAAACAAGAAACCGTCAAATTGGGTATGTCTTTCAGAATTATGCCCTCTTTCCCCATCTAACAGTGTATGAAAATATTGCATTTGGTCTGAAAGGTTTGGCAAAAATTGAAGTTGAACAATTAGTAAAACAATTGTTATCTAAGATTCAATTAGAAAAATACGAAAAGCATTATCCCTTTGAATTGTCAGGGGGGCAACAGCAACGTGTGGCTCTAGCAAGAACATTAATAACGGAACCTAAGTTGCTCTTATTAGATGAGCCCTTTTCAGCACTGGACTATCATGTAAAGCACCTTCTTGAACAAGAGCTATTAAACATCATAAAGGAAAATTTCTCAGGTGTTGTACTTCTCGTCACTCATAATATGGAAGAGGCATATCGATTATGTGACAAGTTACTGCTTATGAATGAAGGTAGTATTGTTCAATCGGGAAGGAAAGACGAGGTGTTTAAGCGCCCTACCAATAAGGTTTCAGCTAAAATTATTGGTTGTAAAAATATCATCCCAATCAGTTCAATCGATGACGATGTTAATTTTATCGGAGTAAATATAAACGATAAAAAAGTAATTTTACCAAAGCGCTCACATACTAGAGAAATAAACTATGTCGGGATCCATTCGGAAGAAATTCAGTTTACTAACTCAATGACTAATAATAATTCGTTTGACTTTGAAGTAGTAGAAAGTGTAACCGGTATCTACAATACTTCATTAACCCTTGATTTATCGGGAATAACGATACAAGCAGTTATACCGAATGATCAAGTGAACAGTTTATATAATCACGAGGTTAAGGTCTATCTTCCTCCTGAACGTCTTTTTTTAATGACAGACTAAATATTTTTCTCGTTAGTATGCTTTTGATATAAGGAAACCCTTTGGGGTAGATTTAAATTACTGTAGTTAGAGGTGGTAGTACATATTATGTTTGAACAACGTAAACCAATTCAAGTAGAAGAAGCAGTGAAAAAAATTGTAAATCTTCTTACCCCTGGTGAAGTAGAAACTATTTCGATTCGTGAATCAGATAGTAGACACCTAGCAGCACCGTTAAAGGCTGATCATGATGTTCCACCTTTTGATCGTTCACCTTACGATGGCTTTGCGATACGATCAGAGGACACGCGCAATGCTTCTTCAGACAACCCTGTTCGTCTTGAGGTAATTGAAGAGATTGGAGCTGGGACACTAGCTTCTATTGTTCCAGAACCTTTTCAAGCAATTCGCATTATGACCGGAGCGGAGATACCAAAGGGTACGAACGCAATTGTTATGTTCGAGTTAGCTAAAGAAATTAATGAAAATGGGAAAACATATATTGAGATAAAGCGTACATTTAATAAAAATGATAATATTTCCTTTCAAGGTCAAGATACGAAAAAAGGAAAACCATTAGTTGAAATCGGTAGAAAAGTCAATCCAGGGATTAAAGCGCTCCTTGCTACATTTGGTTATAGTGAGGTCTCGGTGTTTAAAAAGCCAAAGGTTGGTGTATTTGCAACAGGAACTGAATTACTTGAAGTAGAAGAAGAGCTTGAGCCAGGTAAAATTAGAAATAGTAATTCTTACATGATCGAATCACAAATTAGGCAGGTTGGAGCAGAGCCGATTTATTATGGCAAGCTTGTAGATGAATTTGACCAATGTTATGAGGCAATTTCAAAAGCAATTTCTGAAGTGGATTTCTTAATTACAACTGGTGGTGTATCAGTTGGAGATTATGATTATTTACCTGAGATATATCAGAAGCTTGGGGCTAACGTGTTGTTTAATAAAGTAGCAATGCGTCCTGGAAGTGTTACAACAGTTGCTGAATTGAATGGAAAACTATTATTTGGATTATCAGGTAACCCTTCAGCATGCTTCGTTGGCTTTGAATTGTTTACTAGACCAGCTATTTTACATCGTTTAGGTACGAAGCACATTCACTTGCAAAAGGAACAAGCTATACTTGCTGTAGATTTTCCTAAGGCAAATCCATTCACTCGATTTGTGAGAAGTACTGTTTCCTTTAAAAATGGAAAATTATCTGTAGCCCCTTCTGGAGTCGATAAATCAGCGATTGTTACATCGTTAGCTGATGCTAATGCTTTATTGATGTTGCCAGGTGGGACAAGAGGATTTGAACGTGGTATGACGGTTGAGGTGCTATTAATTAATGGAGAAGGCTCCGAGTGGCCTTGGGCTAAATAATGAAGGTAATTCAATTTGCTGGCTTTAGTAATAGTGGGAAGACTACTCTTGTCGAAAAAATGATTGCCAAAGGGAAAGTAAAACAATATAAAATAGCAACAATTAAGCATCATGGACATGGGAAAGAGCTAACAGCTCTAGATACTGGTAAGGACTCTTACCGTCATAAGGAAGCAGGAGCAGATGCAGTGAGTGTAGCTGCTTCTGAGTCAATTCAGCTTCAAATGACGAAGGAAACACCTTGGACGGCAGAAGAAATTATTACACTCTACAAACCATTTCAATTTGATTTTATTTTTATTGAAGGTTTTAAAGGAGAAGACTACCCTAAAGTAGTAATAATAAAGGAAGAGAAGCATCTTGAACTATTAGATACGTTAAAAAATATCATCGCCATTGTTAGCTGGATTTCTCTAGAGAATGTGGACGTACAAAGTGATGTACCAATTTTTTACGTAGATCAGTATGAGATAGATTCTTTATTTTCATTAATAGAAGAGGGGTGAGAAGATGAGCGATTCTAATTTTTACATAACGAAAGAAGAAATTAGTATTCAGGAAGTAGTAGATAAGGTTGTTCACCCAAATGCAGGAGCAATTAATACGTTCATCGGTACAGTAAGGGAGTTAACAAAAGGAAAGAAGACGTTACATTTGGAGTATGATGCTTACATCCCTATGGCTGAAAAGAAGCTAGCGCAAATTGGAAAGGAAATTGAAGAAAAGTGGGAATCTCCAAGAGTTGCGATCGTTCATAGAATTGGTAGCCTTAAAATTACTGATATTGCCGTAGTAATTGCTGTCTCAACGCCTCATCGAAATGATTCATATGAGGCAAGTAGATATGCGATTGAGCGAATTAAAGAAATTGTACCAATTTGGAAGAAAGAATTTTGGGAAGATGGTGAGAAATGGATTGGGGACCAGTTGGAAACAACACCTTATCCTGAAGGTGCACCAAAAATGAGGTGAAGTAAATGATAAAAGTTCTTTTTTTTGCTGAGCTTGAAGAGAAGGTTGGTCAAAGAGAAGTTGTCTTGAATAATGAACAGCTGAGACTATCTGAGGTAAAAGATATCATTAAAGAGAAATATCTAGACCTTACAATATCGCCAAACGTTATGGTTGCAGTCAATGAGGATTACGCATCAGATGATGACATCGTAAAAACAGGTGATACAGTCGCCTTTATTCCTCCTGTTAGTGGAGGATGAGCTAGACAAAAGCAGAAGAACATGAGGATACGCTCTCATTGTTCCTCTGCTTTTTCTATTTTTAACAGGTCTTCCTTTGTATTAACATTGTTAAACGCCTTTTTTTTAGTAGAAGCCTCTAAATAATTCACTTCAACTCTCTCTAACAATGCCCCTACTTTATAGATGCCTTCTTTTAGAAGTTCTTCTATTATTGTTTTTGTTCGACGATGGTATAAAGCAATTAGTGGCTGTTTCCTGCCCTCTACAATTGGAATAACACAATCATCTTGATTTGTCTTTGCGGAGGCAATGTCTTGAAGTAATTCAGCTGTAAGTAGTGGTGTATCACAAGGAGCTATGAGATACCAGTCAGTCGTTGTATAGTTTATCGCAGTCAAGATACCAGCGAGTGGACCGCATCCTTGATACGGTTCAATATCAGTATAGATAGGAACAGCCTCCCGTTTCATAAATTCATCTACTAAGTCAGGGTGACTAATGATAAGTGTGTCTGTAGATAGGCTTGCTAATGCTTCAAGAGAATATTTATAAAAAGGCTTTTCATTATACAAAGCAAATGCCTTTGCTGCCCCAAATCTCCTTGCCTGTCCTCCAGCGATAAGCACACCTGTGATGGGAATAGTTTGAGTCATAGAAACACCTCCTGGTTAGTAATGAATTGCAAATTGCAAATGACATTTTTTTTCTTTCTTTCTTTTATTATAATGAAAGCTCTTTTCATTCGCCATTCGCAATTTTAAATTCTACATTATTCTTAGTAACTACTTTCGCAATTATCGGTTAAAATAAGAGTAGTTGTGTTTGAAAGAGGGGTCGGGTATGAAGAAGATATATTTTAATATGGCTACAACTGAACGGAGAGCAGCAATTACTCAGGACGGTAAGGTTGTCGAAATTTTTATAGAGCGCTCTAGTGATAATCGAGTAGTTAGTAATGTGTATAAAGGAAGAGTTGTAAACGTATTGCCAGGAATGCAGGCCGCATTTGTTGATATTGGACGAGATAAAAATGGTTTTCTCTATCGGGATGAGTTACTTTCTTTCCATAGGTCAGATGAGGATGAGGAACGCAAGAAGGAGAGAAATATTTCTGAATTCGTTCGTAAAGGGGAAGAGGTACTTGTTCAAGTAACAAAAGAAGGCTTCGGTACGAAAGGTCCTCGTCTAACAGGGGTTGTTTCATTCCCAGGTCGTTATGTTGTTTATATGCCAGAGGGAGGGTACGTTGGGGTTTCTAGACGTATGTCTTCAGAAGAGGAAAGGGAAAAATGGCGAGCTATTGGTGAAAAGATTACGGGTGAGAATGAGGGAATTATTATCCGTACCATCTGTGAAGGGGTAAATCCAGAGAAAATTGAGCAGGAATATCGTTTTTTACGGAATCTTTGGCTTGATATATGGAAGGATGGTAAGGAAGCAAAATCACCTTCATTAATTTATCAGGATACAGGTATTTTGGAGAGAGTCGTTCGAGATTTTAATTTTGATGATGTGGAAGAAGTAGTGATTGATAACCCGAAAGATTATCTTCGCTTGAAAGAGTTGCTAGAGCCATATCCACATTTTTTACAAAAAATAAAACAGTACCAAGAAAGAGAAAATATTTTTTCTGCTTTTGGGATTGAAAAGGAATTAGAAAAAGCGTTAAAAAGACAAGTGTGGTTGAAAAACGGTTCATATTTAATTATCGACCAAACGGAAGCATTAACAGTTATTGATGTAAATACAGGAAAGTTCACAGGAAAAAGTAATCTTAGAGAAACTATTAAGAAAACAAATATAGAGGCAGCGAAAGAAATAGCAAGACAGCTGCGTTTGCGTGACATTGCAGGTATTATCGTTATTGATTTTATTGATATGAAAGAAGAAAAAGATAGGCAAGCTGTGCTTCGGGAGTTCTCTAAGTTATTAGAGCGAGATCGAACAAAAACAAACCTCGTTGGTCTTACTGGCTTAGGACTAGTTGAAATGACAAGAAAGAAAATTCGTCAAAACCTTTCTGATAGTTTATCGAAAACTTGTCCAGTATGTAATAGTAAGGGTAGCGTTTTATCTAATGATGCTCAAGCGTATCGTGTGGAGCGTTTATTATGGGAATATAGAAACATGGACGATGAAGCAATTTTATTAGAAGTTCCCCCTTATGTCGCTTCTGTTTTATACGGAGAAAAGTATACTCATTTATATCAATTAGAGAAGAAGCTAGGATACAGTTTATTCATTGTCGAGAATGAAAAGATGTCAGAACATGAATTTTCGATTCGATATGTGGGAGGACTTGAAGAGGCTAAAGAAAAGTGGACTAAGTTAAAATAAAAAATTACGTTGACATGAAAGATTCTATCATGGTATTATGTTTCTTGTTAGTTGTTTGGATATAGCACCCAAAGAGCTACAACCGCACAAAACAGGTTGCAAATAGTTACGATAGTAACTTACCTCAATTTGGCGAGTCTTAGAAATCAAGGAGGTGCAGAGAATGTACGCAATTATTGAAACTGGTGGTAAACAAATCAAGGTTCAAGAAGGACAAGAAAT
Organism: Bacillus sp. FJAT-45350; assembly: GCF_002335805.1. Taxonomy (NCBI): domain Bacteria; kingdom Bacillati; phylum Bacillota; class Bacilli; order Caryophanales; family Bacillaceae; genus Bacillus; species Bacillus sp. FJAT-45350. The sequence goes on from NZ_NISU01000001.1 coordinate 27,332, forward strand.
CTACATCGAAAAACTATTCGCTGATGCTGGTGAAGAAGTTAGCTTCGATAAAGTCCTAATGGTAGGTGGAAACGATGTTAAAGTAGGTGCTCCATACGTGGAAGGCGCTACTGTAACGGCTAAAGTTGAAAAACATGGTCGCGACAAGAAAATCATCGTTTGGAAAATGAAAGCTAAAAAGAACTACCGTCGTAAGCAAGGTCATCGTCAACCTTACACTAAAGTTGTTATCGAAAAAATCAACGCGTAAGGCATAAGATGATTACTGTTGAGGTAGAACGTAATCAAAATAAAACTATTTCGTCTTTTTCTATGAGTGGTCATGCGGATGCTGGTCCTTATGGACAAGACATTGTATGTGCTGGTGCTTCCGCAGTATCCTTCGGGACAGTCAATGCTATAGCAGAGCTATGCGATGTGAAGCTTGATATTGAGATGGAGGATGACGGTGGCTTTCTCCGCTGCTCTGTTCCACAAGGGTTGGACGAGCAAACATATGAGAAAGTACAGCTACTTTTAAGTGGGATGGTTGTATCTCTAAACTCAATTGCTGCAGAGTACGGCAAACATATTAAAATCAGTGAAAACTAAAAAACTAGGAGGTGAATCTCATGTTAAAAATGAACCTTCAATTTTTCGCAAGTAAAAAAGGGGTAGGTAGTACAAAGAACGGTCGTGACTCAATCTCGAAACGTCTTGGTGCTAAACGTGCTGATGGTCAATTCGTGTCTGGCGGATCAATCTTAGTTCGTCAACGTGGAACACGTATTTACCCTGGAACTAACGTTGGAAAAGGTGGAGACGATACTTTATTTGCTAAAGTAGACGGCGTTGTTAAATTCGAACGTCTTGGTCGTGACCGCAAACAAGTAAGCATCGTTCCAGCTGCTCAATAATAATAGTAAGCTCCCTCAGCTCATTTTATGGGTTGAGGGAGCTTTTTGTTTTTTAATAGACATCGCTTAGTTTAAATAGAGAGTATAAATAGTAGAGGAATAGTGCGAAGAATGTTTACTAACTACATACGATGTTTTATTTTGAAAATTTCACGATCGTGTTCACCTGTTTTACGGTCAAAGTAAGTAATATCATTCTTCATAGATGTTACTTCACCATGTAAATTATGAACATCCATAGTAAGTGAATCAAGCTTGGCATCAGTTTCTTCATGGCGATCATGAATTGCACGAACTAACTGATATAGTTCTTTTTGTCTTGCTAGTAAACTTGCTTGACCTTCTTCTAGAGTATTTTGTCTTTGTTCAAGCTTACCTTGTCTATGTTCAAGTCTAGCTTGACCTTCTTCTAAATTATCAAGTCTAACATTTACCTTCTGAAGTTCTTGTAGGATTAAGTCTAGTTTTTGTTCAGACATTATGTTTTCTCCCTTTCATAATTTATTTTGTTTGATTGTACTAGAGGAGAACTCTAGTTATTTTTTATAATAGCATAAGTATAACAGGGAAGGTATAGGATTAATCTTTTGGTGAGAAAAATGAGAGAGTAAAACATGATAAAGGGAATATATAATAATATAACGAATACTACAGTATGATGAATTCCGAATACAAAAATTAAAGAAAAGTTTAACTTAGAAAGTATATGAGCATACAGAATGTTAGAGGTGAAAGCCTGTGGAAACCTTTGAAGTATATAAAGATAAAGTGGTAAAAAAGATTATTGAGCGTTTTAACCCAATATGTATATACCTATTTGGCTCTTTTGTAAAAGGAACTGTTCGAAAGGATAGCGATGTAGACATTGCTTTTCTTTCTGAGGAAAAAACAGACCCTTATCAAGTTTTTTTAGTTGCTCAAGAAATAGCTGAAACCGTCCGTAGAGAGGTAGATTTAGTCAATTTAAGTGAAGCTTCGACAGTTTTTAAAATACAAGTTGTAGCGAATGGTAAATTATTATATTGTACGAATGAACAAAAGAAAGATGAGTTTGAGATGTTAGTTTATAAAATGTACGCGAAGTTAAATGAAGAACGAAAGCCAGTACTGGATGCAATTCGGGAAAGTGGGAGAATATATGAGTGATGAAATTATTTTAAATAAGGTAGCAATTATTGAGCGGTGCGTTCAACGTATCAAGGAAGAGTATGGTGGTAACCGAGAATCATTGAGTAATTATACTAAGCAAGACTCAATTGTTTTAAACATACAACGGGCGTGTGAGGCGAGTATTGATTTAGCGATGCATATTGTAGCTAGTAAGAAACTAGGTGTTCCACAAATTAGTAGGGAAGCCTTTGAATTATTAAAGGAGAATGGTGTAATTGGAGTTGAGTTAGCGAATCGACTAAAAGCAATGGTAGGTTTTCGAAATATTGCTGTCCATGACTATCAAAAGATTAACCTTTCTATTTTAGAAAAGATTGTAGAGTTGCATATTGATGATTTTAACACTTTCTCATCTACAATCCTTATATACTATAGGAGTGAGGAAAAGTGAAATTAACAGTCATAGGTTATTGGCACGGTTATCCTGAGCCAAATGAAGCAACATCGGGTTTTTTAGTAGAGAAAGATGGCTTTCGCTTATTAATTGACTGTGGTAGTGGGGTTGTGTCTCAATTGCAAAGCTATTGTGCTGTTACAGATTTAGATGCGGTAATCTTATCTCATTATCATCATGACCATATGGCAGATATAGGTGTTCTTCAGTATGCTCGTTTAATTCAATATTATATGGGCTATAAAGGGGAAGCTCTCTCGATATATGGTCATATGTTGGACAAAGAAAAGTTTAATCAGCTTTCATATCCACCCCATGTCAATTCGATTCCGTATGACCCTAATAAAAGGATAAACATTGGTCCATTTACGGTTTCCTTCAAACAAACGAAACACCCAGCACCTTGCTTTGCGATGAGAATTAGCGAGGGGGCGAATACGATTGTTTATACTGCAGATACAAGCTACATAGAAGAACTTGTTCCTTTTTCGTCAGAGTGTGATTTATTGATAGCTGAATCGAGTTTTTATGAAAATCAAGACGCTTCAAATACTGGACATATGAATAGTAAGGAAGCAGCAACATTAGCTGAAAAGTCAGGAGCAAAAGAGCTGTTGCTTACTCACCTTCCTCATTTTGGTGAATTAAGTCAATTAAAAAAGGAAGCTGAGACTTATTTTAATGGACCAGTTCATCTAGCAGAAAAAGGTTGGAGCTATACTGCTGTAAGGCATTGAAAAAATCAAATATGTTGATTCGAGAAGTAGTAATGGCTTCGCACGTTGCGCGCCTACTATGAGAAAAATAAGCCTCCTTGATCGGCTGCCGGCGTAAGGTGTTCCGCCTATATATCACTGTAATACAAGCTTTTCAATTGTGGGCTATGATGGAATTAAGTAAGACCCCCTTTTAATATACTTGTTGCACACGCTCTCGTTTTAGTGTGTGCCCTTTTTTTGTAGGGAACTGATCTCTGGTAAATTGGTAAATTCAACGAAACTGCTTCTTTCCACAGCCTTCCATTCATATGAAAAACGAATAAGGACACAGAAAAAGTGTGATTATCACTTTTTCTGTGTCCTATAAGTAGTTTGTAAAGTCGGTACCCTTTTCTCCCTCTTAGGTATTTGCTTTAGTTTACTTTAAACTTTAAAACGTTCACTCATAACAGATAAGGACTTTGATAGCTCTGTTAGCTTTAAGCCTATTTCATGTGTACTTTCTAATTGGTCTATTTGTTCGTTACTCATGCCTAGTATTTCTTCTGCACTCGCTAGTGTTTCCTGAGAAACAGATGTAAAACTTAGAGTTGCTTGTTCAATAATTGGAAGTACTTCCTGTAAATCCGCTAATTCTCCTTGCATACCTTGAATTTTAATACTGACCTTATTGATTTCTTCCATTAAATCATCAAATGATAATTTTGACTCGTTTGCGGTAGCTAAGTTTGCTGTAATTTTAGTGAGCATTTGGTCAAACTCTTCAGTCGCTCGAGTTGTAACATCTTCCATTGCAATAATAGACTCAGTAATTTTTACCGTTGATGTAGAAGATTGTTCTGCTAGCTTCCGAACTTCATTTGCAACAACGGCGAAGCCTTTTCCTGCTTCACCAGCTCTTGCAGCTTCTATTGTAGCATTAAGAGCAAGTAGCTTTGTTTGTTCAGCAATTCCTTGAATTAATCCAACAATATTAGATATAGATAAAGAGTGATTCTTCACTTCAGCGATTGTTTTTGTCATGTGATGAAAGTCTTTTTCAAATGAATGAATTGTAGTAATTAAATTTGTTATGCTTTGTTCTCCTGAATTTGCAGAGGTATTCATATCCTTTGAACTACTAAAGATAATCGACATATTGTTCATCATGTTTTCAATCTTTATTCTCATATCCTGAAAACTACCTCTACTGCTTTCAGAACTACTAGCTGTTTCCTCTGAGCCACTTTTTACTATATTAATTGCCTCAATTAATTGACGACTAGAGGACAGTGAATCATCGGATGAAAGCTTTAATTCTTCACCTGTCACTTCTAGGTCCTTTGTCGTTACCTTAAGTTCATTTAGCATACTACGCATCTGATCAATCATTGAATCGTAGCTTTTATTCAATGAAGTAATTTCAGGTAAAGTTGTTTTTATAGGAGAAGTATGCGTTAAATTTCCTTCGCGAGCTTCCCTCATCGTATTTCTCAATAGTGTAAGTGGCTTTGTAAGTGTACGTACAAATAAAATGATCAGAACCGTTGAAATAATGATACTGATTATAATCACAGTGAGTGTGTAGTTAGCCACTTGATTTATTGGCCCCATATAGGATGCTGTTGGCACGACTAAAATATAAGTGCCACTAATCTCCCTCATTTCTTGGTAAGCAATTGTGTATTCTATTCCATCTATTGTGTCGTGGAATACGCCATTTTCCGTTGTTACTATTTTATCTACTAAGGAATCTGAAAATTCGATACCACTGTCTTTACTTACGTTAAAAGGCACTGCTTGATTATCTTTTATGTAAAAAAATTCTGTTGTAATACCATCATCGTTTAATTGTCTCTGCTGGGTACGGATATGTGTTTCTAGCTGTTGAATAAAATATTCATAATCACTAACATATAAAAACTTTAAATTCGCAGCAGTATAAGACATAATGTCTGCTTCTCGCACAAGTCTATTTTCTATTGCTTGTAGCGTAGTCTCTTTTGCTTTAATGTATGATATCCCTCCAACTGCATTGGTTGCTAGTATTAATAGAAAAATAAATAGTATTAATAATCTAGTCCGTAAACTAAATTTATATAGTAGCTTTTCTACGATACTCCTTTTCTTACCTTGCCTAGCTCCCTTTATTTTTTTAAACAGTTTAATCTTCAAGTAAAATCCTCCCTATATTGTATATTGTGACTACATTCGACAATACCAATAAATTGTAAAGTGAATATTAATTTCATATAAACTTATTATTAATTGGAGTAATAACCTCGAGAGTCTACACTTTGTAAATGCATTTTAAAATTGATTTACAAAAAGTTTACAATACATTAAAACCTACTTAATAGAGTTTCAGTATCATAGCAATTGTGAGAGGGAAACAGTGACGAATTAAGTCTAATATTGTTACCCAGCTTACATAATTCTATTAATAGTCGTAGGGGGAAAAAAATGAAATTTTTTAAGCGAACGGCAATGGCACTAGGATTAACTTCACTAATGATGGTAGCTGCAGCATGTGGCGGAGGACAAACAAATGGGGGAACAACAACAGAAGACAATGATACTAACGATACAACTCAAGAAGAGGCTCCAGTAACAGATGAAGAATTATCAGGATCTGTTGTCATTGATGGGTCTGGGACAGTATTCCCATTCATGTCTCAAATGGCTGAGAATTATATGGTAAACAAGGAACAAAATGTTTCAGTTGAGGTAAGTCGTGCAGGTACATCTGCTGGGTTTGGTAGATTTTTAGTTAAAAATGGCACAGACTTCAATAATGCTTCACGCCATATCAGAGATACTGAAATTGAAGAAGCAGAAGCATTAGGTTTTGAAGTTCAAGAGTTAAAAGTAGCATTAGATGGATTAACATTCGTCATTAATAAAGAAAACGATTGGGCAACTGAACTAACAAAACAAGAATTAGTTGATATTTTCTTAGGAAGTTCTGATGTTAAAAACTGGTCTGATATTCGTCCTGAATTCCCGAATGAGCCAATTGCAGCTATGGGACCTAACGAAAACCATGGTACGTACGAATTCTTCTGGGAAGTTATTCTTGAAAAAGAGGATTTAAAAGATAATGTTAATCTTCAACAGGAGTATTCAACTCTAGTAAATCTTGTTGCTGAAGACAAGAATGGAATTGCGTTCTTTGGTTATGGTTACTATGTGAACAATACTGATAGATTAGCAGCTGTAAACGTTGACTTCGGAAATGGACCTGTAGAGCCTTCATTAGATACGATCGCAGAAGATGGTGAGTATGGACCGTTTACTCGTCCAGTATTTACTTACTTAAACTTAAACATGGCACAAGAAAAACCACAAGTATTAGACTTTGCTGTCTATGCTGTAGAAAATGCACAACAAGTAGCATCAGAAACTGGATTCGCTCCATTATCTGATGCAGATATTCAAGAGTATCTAGAGACGTTAAACGCTTTAAAATAACTTAATGAGATTTAAGATGAGAAGAATAATCTTCTCATCTTGTCTCTTTTAGCATATGTCTTTAATTTTCGCCTTAGGGGATGAAGGGGTTATGAAATTGGCTAACAACGCAGTTACACAAAAAGGGGAAAAAACAAACGTTCGAGCAATGATTGATAAAAATAAAAGCTCAATTAGTATAGGGAATATCATTGAAAAAGTTGTCCCTGGCTTTTTATTAGCTATTGCTACCATTTCAATCTTAACAACAATAGGAATCTTATTTACATTGTTAAGTGAAACTGTTCTATTTTTTAAAGCAGTACCTTTTGTTGATTTCTATACTGGGACTGTTCTTAGGCCATTAAGTCAAGATCCCCAGTTTGGTGTACTTCCATTACTAACTGGGACAATTATATCTTCTGTCATAGCTATGTTTGTAGCTATACCGATTGGTGTAATGACGGCTATCTTTTTAAGTGAATATGCATCAGATAGAGTAAGAAGAACATTAAAACCAATTTTAGAAGTTCTTGCTGGTATTCCTACGATTGTCTATGGATTCTTTGCATTTACGTTTATTACACCGTTACTTCGAGAGTTTATCCCTGGCTTAGGTGCGACTAATATTCTTAGTCCAGGATTAGTAATGGGTATCATGATCATTCCTATGGTTGCATCACTTTCGGAGGATGCGATGAGTTCTGTACCAAGATCAATGCGAGAAGGAGCCTTAGCTTTAGGTTCAACAAAGCTTGAAGTGACGCGGAAGGTTGTACTTCCAGCAGCAGCTTCTGGGATTATTGCTTCATTTGTTCTTGGAATTTCTAGAGCGATTGGAGAAACGATGATTGTAACGATCGCAAGTGGAAGTACAAAGAACTTTACATTTGATATCACTCAGTCAATGCAAACAATGACCGCTTATATTGTAGAGGTTACAGGTGGGGATGCTCCTGCTGGTTCGACTATTTATTACAGTCTATATGCGGTTGCCATGACACTTTTTGCTTTTACCCTACTGATGAATTTACTTGCTCAATATATCTCTCGTAGGGTTAGGGAGGAATACTAAAAATGAAATATGTTGATTTAGCCCAAGTTGAAAAGAAAATGAACTCACGAATCTTATTAAATAAAATAGCAAAAAACATGTTTATTATGGCAGCTTTCTTTGGATTACTTGTATTAGTTGTATTAATAGCAGATGTTTTTTCTAAAAGTTTAGGTTGGATTAATACAGACTTCCTAACTGGAAGGTATTCTAATGATGCAAGCAAAGCTGGTATTATGGGAGCGATTCTAGGCACGTTATGGCTAATGGCTGTAGTAGCACCTGTCACAATGTTTTTAGGAGTCGGAACAGCTATCTATTTAGAAGAATATGCAAAAAAGGGGAAGGTTCGTTCCTTCATACAAACAAATATAGCAAATTTAGCTGGTGTTCCGTCAGTCGTATTTGGAATATTAGGCTTAACGATATTTGTAAGAAACTTTGATTTAGGGTCAGTAGTCTTAGCCGGTGGATTAACAATGGCACTTTTAGTGCTACCAATTGTTGTAGTTGCTAGTCAGGAAGCAATTCGCTCAGTTCCACAGTATCTTAGAGAAGCTTCGTATGGGATGGGTGCTACTAAGTGGCAAACGATAATGAGAGTTGTATTACCAGCTTCTATAGCTGGAATATTGACAGGTTTAATTCTTTCGCTCTCTCGTTCAATAGGAGAAACGGCACCACTGATTGTATTAGGTATCCCTGCATTATTGATTCCATTTCCAGGGGGAATATTCGATAGGTTTACAATACTTCCAATGCAAATCTATTACTGGACAATTGACGCAGCTCTTGTAGCCGAATATGCCAATTTAGCTGCTGCAACAATTCTTGTGTTACTAGTTGTGTTGTTTACTATGAATTCATTTGCAATTATTATCAGAAACAAGTTTCAAAAGAGATATTAAATCCATGGGGGGATTAAGATGACACCTGTTTCAATGTTAGAAAATAGAGATGAAATTATTACTAACGCTCAATTAGTTACTCAAGAAGTGAAAAGTATTAAAGTCGTATATGATACGAGAGATTTAAATCTATGGTATGGGGAAGACCATGCATTAAAAAATATTAACCTTCCTATTTTGGAAAATGAGGTAACGGCTATTATTGGGCCTTCTGGTTGTGGAAAATCTACGTATATTAAGACATTAAATAGAATGGTAGAATTAGTACCGACCGTACGCATTTCTGGTGAAATTTTATACAAGGAACGCAATATATTTGAAAAAACTTATCAAGTGGAAGATTTACGGACACGAGTTGGTATGGTATTTCAGAAACCAAATCCATTTCCTAAATCAATTTTTGAAAATGTGGCCTATGGACCAAAAATTCATGGGATTAAAGATAAAAAGATATTGAAAGAGATAGTTGAGAATAGTTTAAGAGGAGCTGCTATTTGGGATGAGGTAAAGGACCGCTTACACGAAAATGCTTATGGATTATCAGGGGGACAACAACAACGTTTATGTATTGCTCGTTGTTTAGCGATTGAACCAGATGTCATTTTGATGGATGAACCGACTTCGGCTCTTGACCCCATTTCAACGTTAAAGGTAGAAGAGCTTGTACAAGAGTTGAAGAAAAATTATAGCATTGTCATTGTAACTCATAATATGCAACAAGCTGCTAGAATCTCTGACAAAACAGCTTTCTTCTTAAATGGTGAAGTGATTGAATTTGATGAAACAAGCAAAATATTCTCAAACCCAAGTGATAAACGAACTGAGGATTATATATCAGGACGCTTCGGTTAAGAAAAGAAAGCGAGGAGTTTACTTGAGTGTTCGTGAAACGTTTGAGCTGGCCTTAAAAGATTTGAGATTGAGTATTATAGCGATGGGGCATGAGGTAGAGAAAGTACTTCATCAAGTAATAGATGCTTTTGAGCAAAATAATGAGAATATATTAAATGATGTTATTAAGAATGATCCTAGGATTAATCATCTAGAGCTTTTGATTAATGAACGGGTTACGCTTATGATTGCTAAACAACAACCGGTTGCTACAGACTTGCGAAAGCTGATTGTTGCTTTGAAAATTTCTAGTGACTTAGAAAGAGTTGGTGACCTAGCAGTAGACATTGCAAAGGTTTCTAAACGGTTACAAGTGAATTCTTTAGGAGAACAAAGGGAAAGGTTGCTAGAAATAGCTGATGTTGCGAAGAACATGATTTCAAGTGCCTTAGAAGCTTATTTACATTCTGATGTATTGAAAGCACAAAAAATAGCAACGCTCGATGACAAAGTAGATACGATGTTTGGGGAATTTGTTCGCGGAATATTTCAGCAAGGTAAAGAAGTTGATGTAGCTGAGCAAATAACAAACTTAGCTTTTATTGCACGATACATTGAAAGAATTGCTGATTATGCTACTAATTTAGCGGAGTGGGTTGTCTACGAAGTGAATGGACAGCATTTTGATTTGAATTAATATGAAGATAAGGAAGGAAGCATTGATAGTACTGCAAAGGTACTGGATATGTTTCTTTTTTATTTGCTTAGTCATTAAGTATATATGGTAACATATATACTTAATGGGTAAATTTTAGATTAATTGTATTCAGTGGTGATTAGGTTGGAGGGTGTAATGAATTCACTTGAAATTAAGGAACTACGAAGGAAGCAATACCTTGGCATCAATATGTTTGTTATTTCATTTGCGGCGATAGCAGGTTCAATCATTCTGATTTTTGAAGCATCAAGATTAGTAGTGTTAATCGGGTTAATTATGATGTTCTTTGTTGTATTGCTCACAATGTTGTTTGTAGCAGGGGCATATTAAGCAAGAAGCTACAATTGCTTGTTGTTGTTTTTTACTAGAATCATATACAATAGAGCTTGTATATGAGGGGGATTAATTACATGAGAACGAAAGCAGATAGGTTTTTGTCGGCCTTTAACTTAATTGAACAGGGGCTAAAGGAGCAATTAAATGTACATCGTCATTTCTCTTTTATGAGAATGATAGACTCGGCTAAGAAAAAACACCCACTAGTGATGAAGTATGAGTTAGATTTAAAAAAATTCGCTGAATTACGCAATGTCATCGTTCATGAGCAGGTCTCACCTGATTTTATTATTGCAGATCCGCATATAACGATTGTTGAAAAAATTGAACAGATATATGATGAGTTAATTCAGCCTGACAAAGTGTTTCCAAACTATGAAAAGAAGGTAACGACCTTTCAAATTAATAAAAAGCTTGCAGATGTTTTAGAAGTTATACAAAGAAAATCGTATACGCAATTTCCCATTTACGAAAAAGAAAAATTTGTTGGATTGTTAACAGAAAATGGGATATCAAGTTGGTTAGCACATCATATTAAAGAAAATACTTGCTGCCCAACAACTGTTGGATTACAAGAGGTAATGACTTTTGAAGGACACAAAGACAATGTGATATTTGTTGATAAAGATTGCTTCATGTATGAAGTGAAAGAGTTATTTGTAAATCACATTGAGCGTAAAATGACGAGATTAGATGCAGTACTTATCACAAAAAATGGTGAAAAGAATAATCCACCGTTAGGTATTATAACGCCCTTTGATGTAATCCGCTTGTAAAAGCGGTTTTTTCATAGAATGGACATTGTCTATTTCTTTGATTATTACGTTAGATATATTATAATGTGAAAGGAATACATACATTAATAGGAGGAACGTTCAATGTCACCAGAGTTATTGAATATATTTTATCAGTCCCATATTGGATCATGGGCAATCACAATTTTATTGTTTATTCTTAGCTATTTTCTAATTGAGAAAAAAGCAGGGAAAATTCTTCACATGATTTTGCGATTATTCTACATCATTATGATTGTTTCAGGTGTTGGAATGTTAATTGGACCATATGAAGGACTATCTCTTATCCTTAAAGGTGTACTAGCATTATGGTTAATCTACTTTATGGAAATGATTCTTGTACGCACGAAAAAAGGCAAGCTTGATAGCAAACAAAAAACATACTACTGGATTCAATGGGTTGTAACATTACTTCTTGTAGTAGTTATTGGCTTTGGAGTATTACGCTTCTAATTAGAAAAATGTACTTTATTTTTCTAAGAAGCAATGAGCGAAGTCACTGCACGTACTTAAAGTCTAGTGCAAGTGGTTTTCTTGTCGCTAGACGCGCAGTGTACGAAGCCGTTGCTTTCCTTGAGTACTCTAAATGCTTCTTACCCGCAAAACAAAAAGAGCAATGTCCGAAAAAAAAATCGGCATTGCTCTTTCTATATTTCTAAGCCATTGGTTCAGCTCTTAACTCTTCGAAAGTAATAATTTTTCTTGACGTAATATTTGAGGAGCTAGCTATATGAAGTAGGGCTGGTGCAACATCCTTTGGATTGTCACCACTTGCTTGTAGTTCGGTTTTCATGACACCAGGGTTAAAGACATAACTAGTAATTCCATTTGCATGTTCTTCCTCTTCAATTGTGTATGTCAATGTTTCTAGTGCTGCTTTACTAGCGCTATATGCACCGAAGCCTCCAGCTCCTTGTCTAGCTAATCCCGTTGTAAGTGAGATAATTCTTCCTTCCTTTTGCTTTCTCATAGCTGGGATAGTAGCTCGTGACATAAGAAATGCTGTTGTTACATTGTTTTCAAAATGTCGTTCCCATGAGTTTAAACTTGAGTCTGCAATCTCGTAGCTTTCAAAAATAGCTGCATTGTTAATTAAAACATCAATTCGACCGAATGTAGAAAGTGTAGTTTCGACAAATGCATTCACTTCTGCTTCGATAGATACATCCGCTTTAATTGCAACTAATTGTCCTTCGAATGCAGAAAGCTCTTCTTGTAAGGAAATCATGTTTCCTTCTTGTCTGCAGCAAGCGGCTACCTTTGCTCCTGCTTTGACTGCTTGAATCGCAGTTTCTCGTCCTAAACCAGTTCCTGCACCAGTAATGACAATCACCTTATCTGTTAATGCAACCATTTTCAAACCTCCTTATAAAACCTATATGAATAGTTAGTTTACTTGTTTATTTCAGAATTGTCAATATTTTTTCTTTTAATTTATTAAAATACTTGTGAGAAGATGTCCCTCTCTTTCAAATTTGATAAACTATAATAGTATGCTAAAAAGGATTTTGACTTAGCTTTTTTCCGTAATCTACGTGTTCAAGAAAGGTAGTCATGTAAGAAATATACTTAATAAAAGGGGAGTTTAGCATGTCTATTCATCGGATTGAAGGAACGGCCCTTACTACAGTTGCTACAAAAGAACGTCTTACAATGTGGCATCAATATCAAAAACAAGAAAAAAACCCTATCTTTTATATACTTCCGTCTAATCAATGGCTTCGTATTGCAAGACTACGACAACCAGGGATGGCATTTAAAACATTTGATGATATTGCAACAAGAGTATTAGATAAAAAAAACGTAAGCTATATTCCGATTACTGAGCAAGAGCGAACATTATTTTTTCAGCAATTTACTTCTGATATTTTTGATAAAAGTTCAACAGAGGAAGAGAATCATAAGGCGAGAGCGTATGCTGACACATATGGTCAGTTAAAAAGACTAGGATTAACAATTGAAGAATTACCTAAGTCGATGGAAAAGGTGAAGCCTCTTTTTAAAGAATATGAACAACAAACCGTTTATAGTCGTAAAATGCTTGACCCAGAAAATCGTATTCAAAAAGCAGGTGCACTGGATTGGACTAAGGAAGAGCTGGGTTTATCGGCTGTCATTATAGATGGATTTTATGATTTTAGTCCTTTACAATATGTCGTCATCGAAGCTCTTGTGAAAAGAAATGTACCTATCACAATTTATTTACCAAGCTTTGCACCAGTAGAGATAGTAAATGAAACGAAAGAAAATCTTAGTCAGTTAGGTTTTGTTTCTGAAATAAGTACGCCAGAAATGGAGCAAACGGTAGAGAAAGTGTCCGTTGTCAAAAGTACAACAATTGAAGAGGAAATCCATGCAGTGTTTGAAGAGATTTTACAGGAACAATTACCTTTAACCAATTATGGAATTCTTTTAGTAGATGATTCGTATACAAATGAGCTTGAACGAATTTCATTGGATAAGAATGTACCTTTAAATAAAGCAAAAACAATGGCTGTTGAAGATACGGCTATTTGCCAGTTACTACTTAACACTATAAAAGATAGTTCAAGAACGTTTTCAAAATGGGACAAGCTGTCAACGATTGATTTATTAGCTCAAGTGTTGTTTTTAAGTCCTAATGAATATAAGAGTCTTAAGTTTAATTGGATTCAATCAACATCAATTGAAAATGAAGCGGTAAATACAATTTATAAATCGTTAGAAGAGCTCCGAATGAATCTTGGGAAAAAAGAGATGTTCTCGAGTTATATAAATGAGTTGATAGGTTTTTTAGAACAATTACAGTTACTAGAGTATTGGCAGAATCTTGTCGCTACTGAAATAAATACAGAGTGTCTAAAGAAAATAAGAAATGAATGGAAGGGTTATGAAAACTTACTTCAGCTTCTAAAAAAGCAACATTCATTAGTAGAGGAGAAGGGTCTACAAGATCTTCTTATGCAGCGTCATATTTTTATTGATTGGATTGAGGAATCACTAGCTGGTAGGACAATTTATCTTGAAAGAAGACAGCCTGAGTCGATTGGAATATTTACGTTTAGGGATGTTGCGTTATTTGAAGGGAAGAAGCTTTTTGTCATTGGAATGAATGAAGGAAAGTTTCCTATTTCGTATCATCTTGGTGGGTACTTTCAAGAGAGAGATTTATATGAAATCTCGGATACTCTTGGCCTGCCAACTCAATCAACGTTTAGAATGAAGCAAGATGTCTACTTTAAGCAATTATTTTATTTAGTAGATGAACTTGTCTTTACTTATGTTGTTGGTATTGATCAGGAAAATCCGTTACTACCTTCTCCTTATATTGAACGATACATGAATGAAGCGTCTGTTACGACAGCATCAACTGAAACGAGAATGAGCAAGACACAGTCTTTCTCTACTAAAGATAAAGTAGAAAAGACAGCTTATTTTCTCGGGAGAGACTTTCAAGTTCGCCAGTTAGATGACAAACTTGGAATGATAAAGGGCGAATTAGAACGACTAGAAAAGGGGGAAGAGCTCCTCTCATCTAAATGGGAAGAAAAGTTAAGGAAAACAAGGCTAGCCATTACGATGCTCGAAAGCTATGCTAGGTGTCCTTTCCGATTTGCAATGGAACGTGTGATGGAAATTAAAGAACCGACAGAAGAAGCAACTAGAGTGTCCCCGTTAGACACAGGAAGTATGATTCACTCTTTAATCGAGCGTTTTTATAAAAAAATGGGATTAATCCAACGCCCATTCGGTACATTCACAAAGGAGGAAGAGGAACAGGCGGAAGGTGTATTGCTCGAGTTGTTTAACGAAGAATGGGAGAAGATTGAGCAGAGTAATCATGAGCTAACTAGATTACAGCTTCTTATTGAAAAGGAGCAGTGGCATCGTAAGCTAAAGAAATGGTGGGCAGCAGAGAAGAAGCAATTTTGGCATAATAAAAGTCTTGGAGAAATGTTGCTATTACGTTTAGAAGAACCAATTACACTAACACTATCAATAGATGATGAAACGAATATTACACTAACAGGGAAAGTAGACCGAGTCGATAAAGATGAAGCGGGCTTTGTTATCTACGACTATAAATCTGGGGATGATATGCTCAATTTCGATAAGCATGTACGCCCTGGGATGAAGCTTCAGTTACCTCTTTATCTATTAGCGATTCAAGAAAAGTTAACAGAAGAAGATTCTGTAGTGACAGCGCACGGAGCAAGCTATATTTCATTAAAAGCACCAGCAAAAAGAGCTGGAAATGGTGTGTGGAGACAGGAGCATGTTGGGAAAGGTTCTTCGTTTAAAGTCACACATCACTGTAAAAATGTTGAAGAAACATTAGAAGGGCATACACTTCTCGATAAATACGAGTTGAAGCAGCGAGTTAGACACTTATGGGAGAAAAGCTCAACAGATTTCTCAGTAAAACCATTAGATTGTCATTCAAGTTGTCCTTATAAGCTTGTTTGTCGTGTAACAGATGAGCAAAAAGAAGAAGGAGAGGGGGAATGGACGTGATGAATTTTAATAATGAACAAAGACAGGCAATTCATAGTCGAAAGCCTTTAGTAGTAGTATCGGCGGGAGCTGGTTCAGGGAAAACAAGAGTTTTAACTGAGCGATTTTTATATCTTTGCGACCAAAAGCTGAAAGCAAGGTTTGGGAAAGCTGAGGCTCCAGAAATTGGTGCAACTGTGGATGACATTGTCGCAATTACCTTTACAGAAAAAGCAGCTAGAGAAATGAAGGATAGAGTTAGAAAAGCAATAAATGAGAAAATAGTAACACTTTTAAATGAATACACAGATGAACAAGAAAGAGAAGAAGCAATAGCTTTTTGGCAAGAGCAAAAGGAAGCGCTAGATGGAGCACTAATTTCTACGTTCCATAGCTTCTGTAATAAATTACTGCATGAGTACGCGTTCCAAGCAAATATTCCTCCGTCCTTTAGTCTCATAGATGATGTTGAATCAAAGCTTCTTCAAGGAGAAGTGTTTGATGAGCTACTAAACGATTCAGTAAGGCATGAACAATGGAAGGGTCTCTATCAATTTTTTACGAAAAATCAAATTCAAAGCGGTGTTATTTCTGTTTATGAACGCACAAAGGAATTTCATGCGGGTGTAGATATCGATAGTTTCTTTTCAGCAAAGGAAATAATTGAGGAGCAAATTAATCGAGTTGGAAAAAGAACGGAGCAAATGATTGCTGATTTTCTTAGTTATGGGAAAGAGGCTGTTCAAGGTTTTCCTCCTCCAGATACATGTTCAGGAAAGCTTCAGGAGCACCTTACAAATGTTATCGATTTTTTTGAAAGTTATAATCCAGTAGAAACTGAACCGTCAACTGCATTTAAGTTACTTTCTGATATCATGCCAAAACGAATTATGGGAGCATGGCAAGACTCTGCACCAGCCTTTCATCAGTTTTGTAGTGGAAAATGGAGTGAGGTAAAAGGTAGTGGTGATACAACTACTGCTTGTTCAGAAGACGATAAGAAGCAGTTTGAAGAGCTATTAACTGCTTTTGTCTCCATTTTATCTAGTTTCCATAATCGTTATGACCAAATAAAGCGAGAAAGAGCTATTGTTGACTTTTCTGATTTGCAACAAAAGGCAATTGCACTTCTCGAACAGAAAGAAGTACAAGATGCTTGTCGTGAAAAGTATCTACATATGATGATTGATGAGTTTCAAGATACGAATCAACTTCAAATGCTGATGCTCGAGCGGATTAATCCCCATAATCGATTTATTGTAGGGGATGGGAAACAATCGATATACCGCTTTCGTGGGGCAGACGTTCGCCTTATGAATCAAATGGAAAAAGAAGCAAAGCAAGCATCTGAGGCTGAGTTTATAAACATGAATAAAAACTACCGAACCTGTGACAAAATCTTAGCATTTGTAAATGAGCTATTTACTGTTGTGATGGATAAAAGAGAGGCAGAAGCAGTTGATTATAAAATTGGTTATAACGAAATTGATAGTGATAGACAGTATAAAGAGGAAGATAAGGCTCTTGTAGAATTGATTGTGGCCGAAGAGGCTGAGGAAGAAGTAAGTGAGTATGATCTTATCGCAAAAAGAATGCTTGAAATGAAAGCTAAGGGAGCACCGCTAGTTGAAAAGGACAAAGGTAACTGGGTAGAACCACAGTGGAGTGATATGGCAATTCTCATTCCTGCTAGGACGAATCTATTAAATTTAGAGCGCGCATTAACTGAACGTTCGATTCCGTATACAGTTTATGGTGGTGTTGGTTTCTATGACCGACAAGAAATTCGTGATTTTCTTTCCCTACTTTATTGGGTCAATCGTCCGTGGGAACCTTTGTACATTGCTGCATTGCTTAGAAGTCCATTAATTGGTGTAACTGTAGAGCAGTTAATTGAAGTCAAACATCTATTAGTCGAGCATGAAACTATAGCTGATTTTATTTTCGAAGGTCGTTTTCATCAAGAGCAAGTAAGTGCTGAGCTAAAAGAGAAACTAGAGATGATGAGAGTTTGGTTCTTCCGATGGGTACCATTCACAACCCAACAAGCACTTATACAAAGCATGGAGGAACTTTTTGTAGAGAGTAATTTGAAATTATCGTTACTTATGCAAAAGAATAATCTTCAAAAAGTAAAGAACGTAGAAAAACTAATTGCTCTAATCGACAAACTAGATTCCCATTCACTAGAAAAGGCATTAAAAAAGCTAAAATCAATAATTGAGCTATCAGACAAAGAAGGAGAAGCGAAAGTAGAGCTTTCAGGTGGAGATGCGGTTCATATTATGACTGTTCACGCCTCGAAGGGACTTGAGTTTCCGATTGTGTTCTTGCCTAGTCTATCGAGAAGAACTCCATCAGATGGTGGAAGCATTCGTTATGATGTAGAAGAGAAAATTGTCTTTAAATATAGTTCAGACAATGAAAAGGACCCTCTTAAAGAAGATAAAAAGCAATCACCGTCTTATGAGCAAGTAAAAAAGAGAGTCGATGATGAAGCGTATGAAGAGTCTAAGCGAGTTTTTTATGTAGCAGCAACTAGAGCTAGAGATTATTTAGTCTTATTAACAAAAGAAAAAGTTGTTAAGAAGTCATGGTTTGAAATGCTAAATAAAGCTATAGATTCTAGTTCAAAAATGGAACAGCTACTAATTATTAACGAAGGTATTGAATATGATGGTGTATGGAAAGACGATGTGAGGGAGTACGAATCTCCAACAGATAATTTTCATTTTGAACCCTCGATATCCTTTTCTGTTTCAGAAGTGATGAGCTTTATAAAGAATCCGCTCGACTATTTTTATCATTCGATTGTTAAAGTTGATGAAAACCTGTTAGGTAGTAATCAGGTGGAGAGCGTGATAAATGATATGACATATGAACGTTCAACTCTCGATCCATCCTTACTAGGTACTCTTGTGCATCGAGCTTGTGAGCTTTATGACTCTGGTTTTGGACAGGAAGAAGCAATAGAAGAAGCATTATTGCTTTTTGAAGAAGAGAATATTGAAGTAGAAAAATACCGTACTGAAATAGAAGTATTAATGAAGCCATATTTTACTCTTGATCAAAACTCTCTTGGAGAAAGTATAGATAACGAGTGGTCTTTCTCTACAGATATTGAAGGTGTAACAATTATTGGTGAGATTGATAAGGTTGTGAAAGATGAGCACGGCTATCATATTATAGATTTCAAAACAAATAAGGTGTTTGACGAAAATGAATTAATTAGCCGGTATAAGCCGCAGCTTTATTTGTATAAAATGGCGTATGAAAAAGAAAAGAATGTCACAGTTAAGAGCATGTCTTTACTATTCTTACGTAAGCAGAAAGAGCAGTTATCACTAATTGAATTTGAAGAAAGCTATGAACAATATGTAAAGGAAAAGCTTGTAGAGATGGGGAGATTGAAAAGGGAGAATGCTGGGAAAGAAGAATACGAAAGAGTAAGGAATTAACGAGAAGCAGTAGTTGCTTCGCGCGTTGCGTGCCTGCTATGAGAAAATTCACTCATAGCAGGCTTTTTAAAAAGCAGCAGTACCTCTCATTACAAGAAAGCACTGAAAAAGTAAAATATACACTTTTTCAATGGTCTCCTAGAAACAGTAGCTCTTTTTTACTATACTTAAGAAAAAAGATACACACTTATGGTAAAATAAAGTTGATATTACTGTCACGTTATAGTTTATATATTTTGTGAATAGGTAGATACGACTATTAGAAACTGAAGGCTCTTTCATAGAAGGTGTTAGTCTATTCTTAGAAAAGGATTGTGGGTTTGATGGGGGAATATAAACAAAAGCTTCTTAAATGGTATGATAATCAGAAAAATTACTTTCAAAGTTTGATCGAATATCATCCTGACGCCGTTTTTTTACTCGATCAGATGGGAGATTTTCAAAGTGTAAATAAGGCATGTGAGAGTATTACTCACTATGATCAAAGGGTGCTATTGGAGAGTTCTTTTTTTTCATTATTTTGTCCAGAGAGCTTAAAGACGGTAGAAAAGTATTTTTCTCTTGCTCAAAATGGAACTGCTCAACAATATGAAACTGAGTTGATAACGAAGAGTGGTCATAAGATTGAAGCGCATATTTCAAATATTCCAATTGTCGTTAATGAAGAAGTTGTAGGAATTTACGGAGTGGTCAAAGATGTGACAGACCAACATAAAATTGAAACAAAGCTAAGAGAGAGTGAACAACAATATTTTTCACTTTTTCATTTTAATACAAATGCTATTTTTGTTTTAAGTCGAGAAGGACAATTTGAGAGAGTGAACCCTGCTGCGGTAAGGTTGACAGGGTTTTCTGAATCGGAACTAACGACAATGACTTTTCATAGCCTTTTAGAAAAGAAAAGCGTCCAAACAATTTCTCGTTTAGTAGTAAAGGCTATTAAGGGGCAAGCACAAACATTTGAAATCCCAATTAATCATAAAGAGAACAAGAAAGTCATTCTAAATGTGACCGTTGTTCCTAACATCATTGATGGTCAGGTGAGAGGTACGATTGGAATTGCCCAGGATGTTACAAAAAAGAGAATCGTTGAAGAGAAAGTTGCAAAAATGGCAAATGAAGATGTTTTGACTGGTCTACCGAATCGACGACTTTTTATTAAGGCATTAGAAGATTCAATAGAAAAGGCAAACAGAAAGAATGAAAAGTTAGCAATTCTCTTCATTGATATTGATCGATTTAAAATAATAAATGATACATTAGGCCATTCATTTGGTGATGAAGCACTGATAGAAATTACACGTCGATTAAATGATTGTCTCGATGGTCAGGCTTTGTTAGCAAGAATGGGTGGAGATGAATTTACACTTCTAATCCCTTCTGTTAATTTGAACGAAGAAGTGTGTGAAGTAGCAGAACGAATACTAGGGAAAGTTAGTCAACCTTTAGAGGTAGAGGGCTATGAGTTTACAATGACAACAAGCATTGGTATTGCAATTTTCCCTGACAGTGGGTCGAATGCAGAAACATTAATAAAATGTGCAGATGCTGCAATGTATCGAGCCAAGGCACAAGGAACAGACCGTTATCAACTCTATTCTACTGATATGAATCGAGGGTTTTATGAATGGTTCCAAGTTGAAAATGACTTGCGTAGAGCCTTAGAAAGAGAAGAATTTGAACTCTACTACCAACCGCAATTTTTAACATCAGAACAAAAGGTTATAGGTGTTGAAGTCTTAGTGAGATGGCAGCATCCAGAACACGGGCTCGTACCACCTGGTAAGTTCATATCTATTGCAGAAGAAACAGGACTAATTGTCCCAATTGGGGAATGGGTGCTTCGTAATGCATGTAAGCAAATGAAGGAATGGCTAGATAAGGGGTATCCGAATATACAAATCTCCGTTAACTTATCATTAAGACAATTTATGCAAAAAAACATTGTTCAAGTTGTGGAAAAGGCATTAACAGATTCCCAGCTACCACCAGAATATTTGGATCTAGAAATAACGGAAAGTGTGACAATCGATCTTAGTCGTACGATGACTATTTTGGAAAAACTGAAAGAACTAGGTGTGAAAATAAGTTTAGATGATTTTGGTACTGGATATAGTTCTTTACAATATTTAAGTGAGTTCCCAATTGATGAGTTGAAAATAGACCAATCTTTTGTAAATAATATTGGCATCAAAGAAAATAGTAAGGCAATTATTGCGATGATTATTAACCTAGGGCACCTCTTAAATTTAGAAGTCATTGCTGAAGGGGTCGAAACGAAGGAGCAGGTTGAATTTCTTCTCGATAAAGGATGCGATAAAGTACAAGGGTACTTCTATAGTCGCCCCCTTTCAACGATTGACTATGAACGAGTGATGAAGAAGTTTAAGCAATAGGGTATAATTAAGAGTAATTTGATTACACGGAATGAGGCTGTGACTAAAGGTCAAAAATGGACCTTATGCCACAGTCTCTTTTTTAGATGATTTATTATTTGTCCAATAATTGCTTAGGCGGTTATTTTTCTTTCGCGAAACTTATCTTTCACGTACATGAGGTAATAATGTTCGACATCTTCACTAGATAGTAAGCTAATGTACACAACTTCTGGAACATTATAATAGACGTACGTGACCTTTTGTTTTAATTTTATATAAAGTGTTTTAGACGCTTTTTCATATGATATAGATGATAGATTATCACTATTAACCTTCGTATATTGTGGCTGCATAATAATCCTCCTTAGTTAGTTTTTAAACTCTTTACCCTTAGAATCTTAATCGAAACATTCCCAAATTGTTCATTTGAAATTTACTAGTATTTTGTTTACTATAAAAGTTGTTACACGACAAATGTATTTAGAATTGGAGAAAAGAATATGGAAAAAAAGCAAAAGCTTGAACAACTTCTATTTAGCACCTGGGCAATTGCGATAGTTGCTACAGCAGGGAGTCTCTTTTTTTCTGAAGTAATAGGGTTTATTCCGTGTGAACTTTGTTGGATACAAAGAATCTTTATGTATCCAATGGTGATTACATTAGGTATTGCTTTGTGGAAAAAGGATTTGAATTATGGCATATACGCAGTGGCTCTATCTGGAATAGGAGCAGTAATTGCTTTTTATCACTATTTACTTCAAAAAGTTCCAGCACTTTCTACAACTGATTCTTGTGGAATTATTCCATGTACAGGACAATATATTAATTGGCTAGGATTTATTACTATCCCGTTTTTATCATTTGTAGCCTTTGCTAGTATTTTCGTGCTTTCAATTTATAGTATTAGATTAACTAAGAATATTGACTAGATTGGCTCAAGTTCAAACTAGTAATCTATCAAGAAATGAGTGGTATAAATGAAGAAAATTATTATCTTTAGTGCTGTTGTTATCGTTATTTTTGCAGCATTAGCAGTCGTAACAAATATGAAACAAAGTCAGCAAGTGGAAGGGAATCCTTTTGGTAAAGACTCGTTAGACCCTGCAACAATCTCTCAATTAAATGACCCAAATTATCAAAATATTATTCTTCCTGAAACGTTAGTGGGAGCATTGAATGAGGGTGAGACTAAAACGATTTATTATTATAGCCCAACTTGTCCGGCTTGTACTCAGGTTTCCCCAGTCATTGTTCCACTTGCTAATGAAGTAGATGTGAATATGCAGTTGTTTAATCTACTAGAATTTGAAACTGGCTGGTCAACTTTCCAAGTACAGGTAACACCAACTATTGTACATTATACAAATGGTCAAGAGGTTTCGAGAATTGAAGGTATGGCAACGGATGAGGAATATCGTCAATGGTTTGAAGCTACAAAAGAATAGTAACAAATTAAGACTATCACTTTATCCAATTCTCATCTTTTTTATAAAGTATGTGAAGGGTGAGAGATAGTCTTTTTTATATTTAATAGATAATGTAAAATTTCAGCAAAAAACTTCACAACGCAGAGTTTGTTTATGAATTTATGCTTTAATATGTCGAAAAAGAGTGGATTAAGGCAAAAAGTTTACATGAAACGCTATTAAATATGCAGAATATGGTATAATTAAGAAGAATTAAATTCCTACGAATGTGGGGTAAGCTTATGAACAACAATGAGGAAAAAGTTGATAAAAGTGTAGAAGAAGTAGAATTAGAAGTGGTTGATGGAACAATTTCAGTTAAGAATCATGAAATCGTTGTTTCTCCACCTAATGAGCATGGTGAATTCCCAACCATTAGTCCCAGTTCACAGGTAATAATAGCTATAGATGGACAACCAATAACGAAACAAACTCCTGTGAAGGATAGTAAAACGATAACTTATAAGATTACTGAAAAAAGAAAGCCTTGGTTTAAAGCAGAAATCAGTAAAGATAAAGTAGAAGTATTGTTGACAATTACAGAGGAGATTCATAAAGGTTTTCAGTTAAGGAATTCTAATCCGGTCCGAAATTGGGTTCCTACGATTGAAGAAGCAGTTATCAAATATGATGTAGAAGAATTATCATCTACAATTATTGATCACATATATAAAATGGGTATTAAAGCAGAAATAAAGGCTCAATTAATTATAGAAGAATTATCTGAACCGAGTCATGAACCGATAGTTATTGCGAAAGGTAAGGCTCCTACAGACTCAAAGGATGGATATATTGAGTTGTTCTTCTCAAATGATTTGGAAAGTGTTTCATATGACGATAAATCAGCAATTGACTACAGAAATCGATATAATATTCCTAAGGTTTCAAAAGGTGATAAGATGGCTCAAATCCATCCTCCTAAGAAAGGGAAGGAAGGTCTCAATGTTTTTGGTGTCTCTCTCCCTCCTAAACCAGCAAAGTCTGTTGAAGTTCGTCCAAATCGAAAAGTAAAGTTAAACGAGGACGGCTCTGTTATTGCTTTAGTCTCAGGACGCCCTTCAATAACGGGAAATGTCATTAAAGTATTTGATATTGTAGATACCTATTCAATTAACAAAGACATAGACTTGGAAACAGGTAATATATATTTCAATGGAGATGTGGTCATTACAGGAAACGTGAAGGAGCATATGAGGGTTGAGGCAATGGGCAACATCCTGATTAACGGTAATGTTTACTTCTCAACTATTATCTCCTCACAAAATATAGTAGTAAACGGGACTGTTATTAATAGTCAAGTTATTAGTGGTCAACATGGTTTATTTTTTAGCGAAGTGTATAAAGTTTCTGAGAAACTATACCGGACGATAAAACAATTATATGATTCACTTAAACAGATGACAAAACTTCTAGAACAGCAGGGAAAAGAGTATAAATATGGACAATTAGTTGCTACCCTTGTCGAATCAAAATTTAAAACTCTTACTGTTGATATTGAAAGCTATTATAAAGTATTAAGTGAAATGGAAACAAGCAATATTGAGGTCCCTATTCAAATGAAAATGATAAAAAAAATGCTTGCCGTCTTTCGCAATCATTATTTAATGTTGAATGTAGATGGTCCAGTAATGATTAGAAGTGTACGCTTTGCATTAAAAGAATTACTATCAGCTTCAGAGGCATCGATTAAACAAGAAAGTGATATTACGATACAAGATGCCAATATGTGTACAATAAAAACAAATGGATCGATATTTATAGAAAAAGCAGGGGTTATCCACTCTACACTGTTTGCTGGTAAGGATATTATCTTTACAAATCACAAAGGTGTAATCCGTGGAGGAAAAGTAGAGGCGATGAATGAGATTCACGCGGGGGTTGTTGGAAGTGATTTAGGGTCTAGACCAAAGGTATACGCCGGGCAAAAAATCACAATAAAAGACTTAAATAAAGCAGTGATAAAACTGAACCAGAAGAAAATGAAAGTTATGGGTCCTATTAAGGATGTTACTTTTAGTTACAATGAAAAAGAGGATGAGATTAAAAGTAGTCCGCCAGTTAGAGTTGGATAAAAAAGGATAATGTGGATCCTATATCATATGATGATGTTAGTTCAGTAAGAATAGTTAGCACTATAAAAGCGATGGTTAAATATACTTATTATTTTAAAAGAAAGTCTAATTTTATGTGAAGAAATACTTATTTTAATAAAAATATGCTATTATTGTAATTATCTTTAACTATGAAAATCAAGTAATGAAGAGATTAATAGTGCTTCAGATCTTTAGAGAATATTGAGGTGAATAGGGTCTTGATTAATTCTGAATATTTAAACGTGTTTATTGATGAAAGCCAAGAGCATTTGCAAGCGGTAAATGACAACTTATTGAAATTAGAAAATGCACCAGATGACCTATCTATCGTTGGGGAGATATTTCGCTCTGCCCATACCTTAAAGGGTATGGCGGCAACAATGGGCTTTGAAGACCTCGCACATCTAACTCACAATATGGAAAATGTACTTGACCTCATCCGTAATCAAAAACTAGATGCAACATCTGACGTATTAGATGTTGTATTTGCAGCAGTAGATGATTTAGAGGAAATGGTAAACGACATATCAAGTGGTGGGGATGGTAAGCGAGATGTTTCAGACGCTGTAGCTAAGCTAGAGCAAATTGAAAAAGGGGAAGTGCCTACTGGAGCTTCAGGACAATCAGAAGCGGCTGTAACAGCAGAAAGTTCATCTGCTGTTATTGATGTAGATTTGTTTTCTGAGACGTATGACCAATTTGAATTAACTGTACTACTGCAATCCCACGAGCAAGGGTACAATGCATTCCAAATTAGAGTGACACTAGATGAAAGAACTATGCTGAAAGCAGCACGTGTCTTTATGGTGTTTGAAGTTCTTGAACAAGTGGGTGAAGTAATTAAATCTTCTCCACCAGCTGAAGAATTAGAAGAAGAAAAGTTTGAAGATGATTTTGTAGTTACATTCCTTTCTAAAATAGACGGAGAAGAAATTGCTGCTCGTATTAACAAAGTTTCTGAAATCGTTAATGTTCAAGTTCGTGAACTTGATGTGGAAGAATTAAAGCAAGCAGCTTCTGAAGCAAGACAAGTGGATTCAGGTTCATCAGAAGTAAAAGAAGAGAAAACAGCAACTAAAGAAAAAGCAGCGACACCAAATAAAGCAGAAGAAAAAAAGGCATCAACTCCACAGAAAAAATCAAATGCTGATGCGAATAAGACGATTCGTGTTAATATCGAACGCTTAGATGTGTTAATGAATCTTTTTGAAGAACTAGTTATTGACCGTGGGCGTCTTGAGCAAATTGCTAGTGAGCTTAAGAATAATGAACTAAATGAAACGGTTGAACGTATGTCAAGGATATCTGGTGATTTACAAGAGATTATCTTAAACATGCGTATGATGCCGGTAGAACAAGTCTTTAACCGCTTCCCAAGAATGGTGCGAAGCTTATCTAAAGACCTTAATAAGAAAGTGAATTTACAAATTATCGGTGCGGATACTGAATTAGATCGTACGATTATCGATGAAATTGGGGATCCGTTAGTGCATCTAATTCGTAACTCAATTGACCATGGAGTAGAAACTCCTGAGAAGCGTCGTGAGGCAGGGAAGCCTGAAGAAGGTACGGTAGTCTTAAAGGCATACCATAGCGGAAACAATGTCTTTATTGAGATTGAAGATGACGGAGCGGGTATCGACCGTGAAAAAATTCTAAAGAAAGCATTAGATAATGGTGTTGTCACAGAAGAAGAAGTATCTAAGATGACAGACCAACAAATCTATGGATTACTTTTCGCTTCTGGCTTTAGTACAGCAGAAAAAATAACGGACGTATCAGGTCGAGGTGTAGGTCTAGACGTAGTTCGTACAACCTTTGAATCACTTGGTGGTATTGTTACAGTAGATTCTACATTAGGGAAGGGATCTATCTTCTCAATCCAGTTACCATTAACATTATCGATTATCGATGTGATGTTAATTGAGGTGGCTAAAGAGAAGTATGCAATTCCACTTTCCTCAATTGTAGAAACAGCGATTGTAAATAAAGAAGAAGTATACAGTGCCCATAATCAAAAGGTTATTGACTTTAGAGGTAAAGTGGTACCGTTAGTATTCTTGAAAGATATCTTTGAAGTGCCTGTTGAGGAAGAAAGAGATGAAGAATTTTATTCTCTTGTTATTATCCACAAGGGAGAGAAAATTGCCGGCTTAGTAGTAGATTCCTTAATTGGACAGCATGATATCGTATTAAAATCATTAGGGAACTATTTGACAAATGTGTTTGCAATTTCTGGCGCAACCATTCTTGGTAATGGTCAAGTAGCTCTAATTGTTGATACGAATGCACTTATTAAGTAATTAAAGAAGTTGGGAGGTAGATCTCGGTGGCAAATGATACTGCGACGAAAAATGATTTAAAGGTCATCGTCTTTCAATTGAAAGACGAGGAATATGCGATAGAGGTAGAGTATGTTCAATCGATTGAACGTATGCAACCAGTCACGAGAATCCCGAGAACATACCCTTTTATAACTGGGGTTATGAACTTAAGGGGTGTAATAACACCAATTATTAATCTTAGAAAACGGTTTGGGATTGAAGAAAAAGCGTTTGATGATGCGACAAGAATTCTTGTTGTTTCAAAAGAAGATATTGAAATTGGTTTTATCGTTGACGGTGCAAATGATGTTATTGATATACCAGCAGATAAGATTGAGCCTACACCAGAGGTTGTCGGTGGCGTAGAAGCTGAATATCTACGAGGTGTCGTAAAGCTAGATAAACGTTTATTTACTCTACTAAACTTAGAAAAAGTTATTAGAGAGTAGTAGCAACTAAATGGTCTTCTTAAGAGACTGTTAAAAGTATTTCTAGTAAATTACTGACTTATACAAAGGATTAAGGTAAGTATAACTATTATTTGCTAAGTCCTTTGTTAATCTATTATGTTATTATATAAGTTGAATAATTGTTGGAGAGGTGTCGAAATGGCTTCTGTATTAATTGTTGATGATGCAGCATTTATGAGAATGATGATTAAGGATATTCTATCAAAGAATAACTATGAGATTGCAGGAGAAGCTGCAAATGGACTTGAAGCAGTAGAGAAATTTAAAGAAACAAAACCTGACTTAGTGACAATGGATATTACTATGCCTGAGAAAGATGGTATCGAGGCGTTAAAAGAAATTAAACAACTTGATCCAAATGCAAAAGTAATTATGTGTTCTGCAATGGGACAACAATCTATGGTAATTGATGCGATTCAGTCTGGAGCCAAGGATTTCATCGTAAAACCATTCCAAGCTGACCGTGTATTAGAAGCAATTCAAAAAGTACTAGGATAATAATTGATTGCTAGTTAAATGAGATTGCAGTGACAAGTGTCTCTGCTTTCTCCATTTTTTCAAACAATTAATGGAGGATTTTACATGCAAGCAAATCACGTCAATGCAATTACAAGAGCTACTAAATCAATTCTAACGAATCATTTAGGTGTGGAAGCAGAGATGTTGAAGCCTTATGTTCAAAAAAAGAGTATTCCATCTAATGAAATCTCTGTTATCCTCGGTATAAATGGTCAATTGGAAGGGCAGATTATTTGTTCCGTAGACCATCAAATGGCTAAGTCAATGATCGGTGCAATGATGGGTGGAATGACAATAGAAACAATAGATGATATGGGATGGAGTGCCATTCAAGAGCTTGGGAACTGGATTGCAGGTACTACTGCAACTGAATTATCCAAAGAAGACTGCATTATTGATGTAACACCTCCTGTAGTAAATGAAGGTGCTTCGAAATTCCACTCATCTTCAACGTTTATTACATTTCCATTAAATACTGCTATTGGAGAAATGCACATACATGTTTCAGTGAAGGATGCTAAGTAGTGAAATAGTAAGGGCTAAGAAGAGAGTGTTTCTTAGTCTTTTTTTCTTGTTGTTTTTCATATATAAAGGAGAGAGTTATGAGAGCTAGAATGTATAGTATTATATTACTATTGGTGTTTATTTTGGGTTTAACAGCCTGTGAAGGTGAAAGCTCAACCATAAAAGAAGAAAGCGATCCGACAAGCTATGTAGATAGTGATGAGCAAGTGAAAGAAGGCACTCAAATATATGGTGACGAACTATCAGTTCATTTTATCGACGTAGGGCAAGGAGACGCTACGTTGTTTTTAGGTCCGGACTTTACAATCTTAGTAGATGTAGGTCGACATGATCGAAATGATGTTGTTCCATATCTTAAATCAGTTGGAGTGACCGAATTCGATATCGTAGTAGGGACACATCCACATGCTGATCATATAGGTCAACTTGACAAAGTATTAATGGAGTTTCCGACAGATGAGGTTTGGATGTCAGGAGATGAGCATACGACACGTACCTATGAACGAGTAATTGATGCTATAGCATCTACAGGTGTTAGTTACTATGAACCAAGAGCTGGAGAAGTCTTTGAAGTAGGCTCATTAGTTATTGAAGTAATTAATCCTGAAACGCTAACAGGGGATTTTCATGAAGGCTCTTTAGCGTTACGAGCTGTTTATGGTGATATTTCCTTTTTATTAACTGGAGATGTGGAGAAACAAACAGAAGAAGAGATTATCACTCGAGGTCATAAGCTGCAATCAACTATTTTTCAATTAGGACATCATGGCTCTAGTACGTCAAACACAGAGCCATTTCTCAAGGCGGTTAAACCAGAGTTAGCTATTTACTCTGCTGGTTTAAACAATGACTATGGTCACCCTCACCGAGAAGTTATTAGTCTATTAGATAGCTTAAATATACCGATAAAGGGTACTGATATAAATGGAACGATTATTATTAATACAGATGGCTCAAATTATCGTATAGAAAAAGAAAAAGAAGCTGAGACAACCAAAGTAGAGGATACTAATTTAGCTTGTATTGATATTAACGTGAGTTCAAGAGAAGAGTTAGCAACAATTGTTCATATTGGTGACGAACGGGCTGAGCAATTAATTGAGCACCGACCATATGATTCTGTTGAGCAACTTAGAAGGATAAATGGTATTGGTAGTGGACGATTAGGTGATATTGTGGAAGAAGGTTTAGCTTGTGTAAAAGTAAAATAGCTAATTGGAGGTTCTTGTTATGAAAGGGATTGTAGACAGAATTGTAGATGGGGAAAAAGTAGTTATCCTCGTTGGTGAGAAAGAAGAAGAATATATACTTAATCAGAGTCAACTCTCTTTTAATGTAAAGGAAGGTTCAGTATTAGAAGTAAATATAGAAAATGGACAGTTAGATAATGTAAAATTAATAAAGAGTGAAGACGAACAACGAATCACTAATAAGCTTGAGTTATTAAGAAATAGAAGTGGGGAAAGTAAATTTAAGAAGAAATAAACTAGAATGAGTTTGTGAAAGAGTAAAGCCTTTTTCAAACTCTGTCATGCCATAAGGAGGGGAACGAATGCAAAATATTATGGACACCGTAAAGGAAGTCGTCTACGCCGTTATACCAATTTCGTTAGTGGTTATCATTTTGCAATTTACGCTAATTGGTATGCCGATGGAAATGTTCATGCAATTTATCGTTGGAGTCGTCATGGTGTCAATTGGTTTAATCCTGTTTTTATTAGGGGTACATATAGGGTTATTACCAATTGGAGAGATGATTGGATCAGCTTTACCGAAAATGGGGAAGGCATGGTTGGTTATTTTCTTTGGTTTTTTACTAGGATTTGTAGCGACTGTTGCAGAGCCTGATGTACGAGTTCTAGCTATGCAAGTAGATTTGGTTTCTGATGGTGTTGTTTCAAGAAATCTCTTAATCTATACAGTAGCATTAGGTGTAG
Source organism: Bacillus sp. FJAT-45350 (assembly GCF_002335805.1). Classification (NCBI taxonomy): domain Bacteria; kingdom Bacillati; phylum Bacillota; class Bacilli; order Caryophanales; family Bacillaceae; genus Bacillus; species Bacillus sp. FJAT-45350. Next base: position 58,224 of record NZ_NISU01000001.1, read on the forward strand.
CGATTTTTGTTGGGTTAGCGATGTTGAGAATCTTATTAAATATACCAATTACTTATATGTTGGTTGTTGGTTATGGACTAGTATTTTTACTTGCGGCCTTTACTCCAGCTCATTTTATCCCGATTTCTTTTGATGCAGGTGGGGTAACAACTGGACCGATGACTGTGCCATTTATTTTAGCATTAGGTGTTGGTGTAGCCTCAGTCCTAAGAGGTAAATCTGCATCATCTGATGGATTTGGATTAGTAGCATTAGCATCAATTGGTCCTATTTTGGCTGTCTTAGTGTTAGGGGTGATTTATGGATGAATATAAAAATATTTGAAGGGTTTGGTCATGTTCTATATGAAGTAGCCTTTGCCCTTATTCCTCTATTAATATTTTTCCTGTTCTTTCAATTTTTTATTTTAAAATTGCCGATGAAAAAGCTTATGGATATACTAAAAGGAATGTTTCTTACGTTTTGGGGTCTTGCTTTCTTTCTTCAGGGAGTACATATTGGATTTTTGCCAGCTGGAGAAATGATGGGGACAATTCTTGGACAAATGGATTTCTTATGGATTCTCATTCCAATTGGATTTGTCTTAGGATTTGTCGCAACATTTGCTGAACCGGCGGTACGTATTTTAAATCATGAAGTTGAGAAAGTATCAGGTGGTTATATACCGGAAAAGGTTATGCTATACACTCTTTCGATTGGCGTTGGTTTGTCAATTGCGTTGTCAATGTTACGAGTGATAGTTGGTATTCCTTTATGGTACTTTATCATCCCTGGATACCTCATTGCACTAATCTTAATTAAGTTTTCTACTCGCACGTTTACGTCGATTGCGTTCGATTCAGGTGGAGTAGCTACAGGACCAATGACGGTAACATTTATTGTTTCGATGTCAGTAGGAATTGCAACTGTAATGGAGGGACGTGACCCTTTACTTGATGGATTTGGAATGATCGCATTAGTCGCTCTTTCCCCTATCTTGTCTGTATTAACATTAGGGTTACTTTATGGTCGAAAGGAGAAAGAAAATGATCGAACATTTGAACCTGAGTCATAAATTGCTGGTCACGATTGTAAAGAAAGGTAATGCTAAAAAAGTTGTCAAAGCCTCGAAGGAAGCTGGTGCCGAGGGCGGAACAGTCATTTATGGTAAAGGAACAGGAATACATGAAACAAAGAAATTTCTTGGGATAAGTGTTGAACCTGAAAAAGAAATGGTTTTAACATTAATCCCTAACGAAAAAGTAGATACAGTCCTTTCTGCGGTTGAAAAGGCTGCTAAGTTAGATAAACCAGGAAGTGGAGTAGGTTTTGTACTTGATGTGAAGCGAATTGCAGGAATTGTTCACTTACTTAATCTACAAAGTCAAGGAGGAAACAATGGAGAATAAAGTTTTGTATGACTTGATTGTATCAATTGTGAATAAAGGCTATTCAGAAAAAGTCGTAGAAGCTTCTAAACAAGCAGGTGCGGAAGGTGGTACGATATTGTACGGAAGAGGAACAGGAATTCATGAGCAAGCAAAGCTATTTAATATTGCGATTGAACCTGAAAAAGAGCTTGTCTTAACGCTTATTGATAGAGATAAGACCGATGAAGTATTAGAATCGATTATGGTTAATGCAGAATTAAATAAGCCCGGAAAAGGGATCGCTTTTGTTTTAGAGGTTGAGCGTACAATTGGAATTAATCATGTACTGAACCGTATGATGAATGAAAAATTTTCTGAGCAAGAGAAGTAAAAGGAACAGGGGCAACCGGGATTGTTGAAAAGGGTAACTGATTTGTTATTAATGAATACAGTAATTAACAGATGAAAAATGATTGACATGTTTTTATAATTACTGTATCGTCATCTATGGAAAAAGTAAATATCGTCCTCGTTAGGTGAGGCTCCTGTGATGGAGATACGCTGCTGCCCAAAAACGTCCAAAGACGCCAATGGGTCAACAGGAACTATCGAATTAAGGTGGTTTTTAATGTAGCTGGTTGTATAACCTATGCCGCACAGTGCTAAAGCTCTACGAATGAAGGAACAAGCAGGATTAATGTATGTTTTATTTGTCATGCTTTCTATTTGTGAACAATCACCTTCATTTGTTGAGGGTGATTTTTTTGTTCAAATTAAATTAAGATGCGGAGGTGGTGTGGAATGGATAGTTATCCCGAACCCAGTAGGCAAATAAAAAATGGTTTTAATCTACAACGTAAATGGAAAGCTACAAGAAAGAACGGGACCCATTACACAGGCAATACGCATTTTAGTGAGGTTCCTATCTAAGGAGGAACTAGTTATGGTGAGACTTACTGAGCATGATCGCGAAGAATATATGAACTATATTCTTGAGCTTTTAAAAGACAATAATGAAAAGAAATTCCATGAAGATTTCATGGATTTACACGCGACGGACAGAATGGAGATTTTTCAGTCACTTGACAAAGAGTCAAGACAACTAGTGTACAAATTCGTTACGGCAGCAGAGTTTGCAGAAATCTTCCAAGAGTTGGAGATAGACACTCAAAAAGAGATTGCACTTGAATTAGAAGAAGATTACGCAGCAGAAATGTTTAATAACATGTACGCTGATGATGTCGCTGACTTCTTAGGTGAAATTAAGGACACAGAAGCAAAAGAAATCCTCAGCTCCATGGATAAAGAAGATGCTGACGATGTAAAGGAGTTATTATCGTATCCACCTGAAACAGCTGGGGCGATTATGACAAAAGAGTATATTGCTATTCGAGCAACAAATACAGCCGCTGATGTTATCACAATGTTACGTCAAGAAGGTCCTGAAGCCGAAACAATTTACTACCTATATGTGGTAGATACAAAAGATAAGTTAGTTGGGGTAGTATCATTACGTGATTTAATTATTGCCCAGTCAACTGAGCTTGTTGAAAACATTATGAGTTCACGTGTTGTGTCAATTGAAGCAAACATGGACCAAGAGGATGTTGCAAAGCTAATCAAGAAATATGACTTCCTAGCAGCGCCAGTTGTTACAAGCACGAATGAATTAATTGGTATCGTAACAGTGGATGATGTAATGGATGTATTAGAAGAAGAAGCAACAGAGGATTTAGGAGAGATTTCAGCTGTTAGAGGGGCGACTGATGTGAATGCAAGTGCATTTACGTCCGCTAAGAAAAGATCTCCATGGATTATCTTATTAATGTTCTTTGGTTTAATCACAGCAGGAGTTATTGGAACATTTGAAGAGACATTAGAAGAAATCGTTTTATTAGCAGTATTTATTCCGTTAATAATGGACTCAGCAGGTAACACTGGTACACAGGCGCTAGCAGTGGCAGTTCGTGGCTTAGCAACAGGTTCTTTAGAGAAAATAGGCTTGTGGGGAACGGTTAAGAGGGAACTTGGTACTGGTATTTACCTTGGTATTATCTGTGCGGTTGTATTGATGATTTTAATTCCTTTCATTTATGGAAGCTATATTTTAGCATTTGTAGTTGGTATTTCACTTTTCTTCACATTAAGTATTTCAACAATTATTGGTGCAACGGTACCATTAATTATCAATAAGTTAAAGCTAGACCCAGCAATTGCATCAGGTCCATTTATTACAACTGTAAATGATATTTTAGGTTTGGTCATTTACTTCTCAATTGCTACATCTTTGTTACACTACTTCTAAAATTTCAATTACGTTCGTTAAGAATGGGCACTTTCTATTGACGAAGGTGCCTTTTTCTTATAGAACAGACCAATTATTCTTGTCTTATGAAAGTCGAGGTGTTGTTAATGAGTTGGGAGTTATTAATTAAGTTAAGTGTTGCTTTAGTAGTTGGATTACTAATAGGGATCGATCGCCAATTAAAGCATAAACCACTAGGCCTAAAAACAAGTATGGTTATTTGTGTAGCTAGCTGTTTAGTGACCATTGTTTCAATTGAGTCCTTTGCTCGATTTTCTACTCCGACCTTTAACAATATGGACCCTATGCGACTTGCCGCTCAAATAGTTTCAGGGGTAGGTTTCCTCGGTGCGGGAGTAATCTTAAGGAGAAATAATGATGTGATTTCAGGCTTAACGACAGCTGCAATGATATGGGCAGCTTCAGGACTTGGAATTGCAATAGGGGCGGGGTTCTTCATTGAAGCTTTTTATGCAGTAGGGTTATTAATTATTGCTGTGAATCTTTTACCTTTTTTTGTTAAACAATTAGGTCCAAGTACGTTAAGTAAGCGAGATGTAGCAGTGAAGGTTGTGATGGAGCCTAACATGAAAATGACAGAATTGCTACAATCGATCGAGCGTAAAGGAGATAGCTTAAAAGCAAAAAAGAATTATGAGATAAATATCAGGAATATTAAAATAAAAGACTTAGATAACGGTAATCAGCAAATTGATTTAACAATTTCAGCTCCAGAAAAGCAGTATACGACTGAGATTTATTACTTAATAAAAAAAATTGACCATGTGATTACTGTTGATGTAGAACACCTATAAAATGAATTGACCTCTGGACAGGAGGGTTGAAAATGGTAATGGATTTAAATTTTCGCAATCGTGAAGAATACTCTTTTTATTTACACCTATATTTAAAGCAAGAAAAGAAAGCGGAGTTTCGGAACGATTTTCTTGCTCTACATCCAACGGATCAGGTGGAGATCTTTAAAGAGTTTAGCGCTAAGAAAAGGAAGCTTGTCTATCAATATTTAGAACTTGAAGAAGTAGCAGTAGTATTTGTTGGTTTAGAGACAGATGAGCAAAAGCAAGTGATTACTGAGCTTGAAGATAATTATATTATCCAATTGTTACAGGAGCTTTCTGCTGACGATGTAACAGACTTTCTCGGTGAAATACCTGACCATATCTCTGAGTATTTTTTAGCGCGTATGGATAAGCAAGAAGCTGACACAATTAAAAGCCTTCTCTCCTACGAAGAGGATTCAGCAGGGGCAATGATGACAACCGAGTACGTGAAAGCAAATGTCTCTGAAACAGTTTCTGAAGTGATGTCCCGTCTTCATGTAGAAGGAGAAGAAGCAGAGACTATTTACTATATTTATGTAGTAGACGAAAGAAATAAATTACTTGGTGTTGTATCATTACGCGACTTAATAACCTCTACACCACAGATGAAAGTCTCTGAGCTAATGAAAGAGCAATTAATTTCAGTTTATCCTGAGATAGATCAAGAGGAAGTAGCTAAGGTTATTAAGGACTATGATTTAATTGCTGTACCTGTTATGGCAATGGATGGCACGTTAGTTGGTATTGTTACTGTTGATGATGTTATGGATATTGTTGAAGAAGAGGTTACAGAGGATATTGAAGATTTTGCAGCGGCAAGAGGGACAATCGATCTAGAAATTAGTGCTCCGTTAGCTGCCAAACGCCGTCTTCCTTGGTTACTAGTATTATTATTTTTAGGGTTTGGAACAGCAGCTCTTATTGGTAGCTTTGAACAGACTCTCGCAGAAATAGCTCTACTTGCTATTTTTATTCCACTTATAGCAGACATGGGAGGAAATACTGGAACTCAGTCATTAGTTGTAGTAATTAGGGGGATCGCAACAGGAAAGCTAGATCGGTCGATGCTGTACCAGTTATTGAAACGAGAGTTATTAACAGGATTAATTATGGGGAGTATATGTGGTATTCTCGTGATGTTAGTGGCACTTGCCTTTGATTTTGGTAATATCATATTAGGTGTCGTTGTTGGGATATCTATTTTCTGTACAATTGTGTTTTCCACTATTATAGGAACAGTCATTCCATGGATAATTCACCGTTTGAAAATAGACCCTGCGGTTGCATCAGGACCATTTATTACAACAATTAATGATATTACAGGACTCCTTATATATTTTTCTATTGCAAAAGCTCTGTTATTATAAAAAGAAGGAAGCCAGCTCTTATACTAAGAGTTGGCTTCCTTTCGTTAATTCTGCATGTTCTGCACGGTAAGGGTTGATATGGATAAATACTTTTTTTACGTTTTGATGGTCTTCCAGTAATTTGTGTTTTATATTTTTAGAAATCAAGTGTCCTTCTTCTACGCTTAACTTTGATTCAACACTTACTTTAAGATCGATGACAATATAGTGCCCATGATTTCTAGCTAACAGTTCATCGACTCTTTTTACACCAGCTACATGTTGAACAGTTTGGATGAATGGTTTCGATTGTTCTTTATCAAGTACTTGCTCGAGCATAATCAGGCATGACTCCTTTGCAAGCTCGTAGCCGATTTTTATTACAAAGATAGAGACGATTAAGCCTGCTAGTGGATCTAAATAGATAAGGATAGGGTAACCTAAGCTCTTTCCAATTATAGCACCTGCAACACCTACAAAAGCGGCTATGGATGAGAGAACGTCTGACCGGTGGTGCCAAGCTTCAGCCATTAAAGCAGAGCTATTAATTTTTTTTGCTAAACGATATTTATATTGAAACATAGCCTCTTTTGCTAGAATTGAAATGACGATAGCAATTAGTGCAATTCCTGCAGGTGCAACTGGAGCCGCTCCAAAAAATATTTTTGTTGACGAAATAGCAATTTCCACACCAACAACAATTAATAGAATCGCTACAATAATTGTTGCAATATTTTCTGCTTTTCCATGACCATATGGATGATCTTTATCAGGAGGCTTTTGTGCTGTTCGTAAGCCTGCTAAGATCGCAATAGAACCAGCTACATCAGATGCTGAATGGGCTGCATCAGCTATTAATGCACGACTTCCAGAGAGCCATCCAACGATTCCTTTCATTATCGCTAGTAATCCATTCACGATAATTCCAATCCAGGTTGCAAGTTCAGCTTGTTTAAATCTATTTTCCATTTATACTGACACCACCATCTCTATTATCCCTGAATAGGGTGAAGGAGCGATTTTTGTATGTAATCTCCAATTGTTATTTTTATCCTAACAAATGAAATTCATGTGGGTCTACAGCAACCTTTTTGCTATGTGTAACAAATTTAATCTTCACGCAACTAATGATGAACAAGGCAAAGATGTTGGGACAGGGAAACTTATATAAAATGGAGGAAAAAGGGATTGTTTGGTAAGATGGGAGGGAAGGAAATTATGAATTATGAGTTATGGATTATGAATTAATTTCATAACTCATAACTCATAACTCATAATTAAGTAACGGGGTGGTTTTATTAGTTGGAAGACGATTGTGGCGATAGGGTTTGGTGGAGCTACTGGGACGATTTTTCGGTATTTTTTAAATTTATATACCATTGATGCTGGATATCCATATGGAACAATAGTAGAAAACATCGGTGGTAGTTTGCTATTAGGTTTATTAACAGGTTGGTTTATACATAAAGTACCTCAGGAGTGGTTAAAGGCTGGTTTAGGGGTAGGGTTTTGTGGAGGTTTTACGACGATGTCCACTCTTGCTGCAGATACCGTGTTTCTCTTTGGGTATCTTTCACTGTTTGAATCAGTTATGTATGTGATTGTTTCTATGTTTGGTGGTATTTTAGCTGGATTAGCTGGATTTGCACTTGGTGATAGAATTGGTAGCAAAACAGTAGTAAAACGAGAAGGGGGAGAGGTATAATGAATATCCTACTTCTAGCGCTTGGTGGAGGTTTAGGGGCTATCACAAGATATTTATGTGGGCTATTTATTATGAAAAGATTCCCGCAACCTTCTATTCCAGTTGCGATGTTACTAGTTAATCTAACGGGTTCTCTTGGGTTAGGACTATTTCTCGGTCTCTTATATGAAGGAGTACCACTAGGAGCTTATGAAGAGCCGTTTTTTCTATTAGTGGCAATAGGATTCTTCGGAGCCTATACTACATTTTCTACTTTTAGTATGGAAGCTAGTGAATTAATAAGGAAGCGGCTATATAAGAAGCTCGTAGCTTATGTTTCTCTATCTATATTTGGTAGTATTCTGTTCTTTTGTGTTGGGTTACTTAGTGGTATACATATAGGATAAAAGAGGATTGATGAGTTATTCATTAATCCTCTAATCTTATTATTCGTTTGATGGAACGATTGTCAAAGGGCAAGAAGCTAGGTGAGAAACACCATAACTTACACTTCCTAATACTTTACTTACAATTGGTCCCATTCCTTTAGAGCCCATGATGATACAACGTGCATCGACGGATTTTGCTTCAGAGCTTATTTCAATTGAAGGAATTCCTACTCTAATTTTCTTTTCATAGGACATTTGTTCAGCATCTAAAATAGAAGCAGCTTCCTTTAATGCAGTAGTACCTTCTTCTTCTTGAACTTGTTGGATATTAGCATTGTTAAATAGTTTGCTTGCCTTATATGTGTCATACTTCGGCTGAACATTAAGAAGAATAATATGATCGCCAAAAGCTTTTGCCATCGTTACAGCATAGTGTACCGCATGGAGGGCGTAGCTTGAGCCGTCCACTGGAACAACAATTGTACGATTATTCATTTCCTTCACCTTCTTTTCAATACTTCTTTTTCCAAATTAAGTGTACCATAAACTTAAGATGACAAGTATGAAAGAGTTGGTTTATTTGTCTCTTTATTTAAAGGTGAAATTTAAAATTAATAAATAATGGATATCTCAATCGAAGCTGGACATGGCTCTGTACATTATTACTATACTAAGATGTTTTATGCGTTTTTTTATCTTCAAATATACAACTAGTAATATATTCGCTTACTTGATTTTTAAGATGAGTATTTAGGTAGTGATGTGTAGAATGATATCCTCTACAAAAGTATTCATATTTACTAAACATTCCATCATTGTTCTTCTTATTAACCTTTAATTGATGCTGGTTCATGTATCGCTTAATAATTCCAAGCTCCTTGCCAATCTTATCGAGTAGTGATACAAGCAGTTCCATATAAGGCTCTTTAAATTTCAGGGGTGATTTTTCTAATTGAGATAAATCAACTTCTAGTGCTTTTTTTGCAATAAGCAATAAAATATACTGATGGACTATATTTTGTTCTTCTTTCGTAATCACGGATTGCCCTCCTCTATATATAGAGAACTTATGTTCGTGTTTATTATACTCAATAGTTCACTTAAATACAACTCTAGTAGGACATGTGAATTATTTCCAGTGAGACGTAAAGAAGCTAATCTAGACGTTCTAGATCAGCCTCTTAACAATAAATATACAGATTATGATAATTTCTTACTTCAACTTTTTCTTAAGAGTTGAGATGCGTTCTTCTGCTTGTTCAACATCGATTGTTATATGAGTGAGCATAGCAAGTGTATGATCTCGCTCTCCTTGTCTACGTAAATAATAGAATACATTTGGCTTCGTCTTCTTTATTATCGACATAACTTCTATCGTTGGTAGAGAAAGTGTAGGATGCTTCGCTCGTAGGAAATTGCGAATGAATTTTAAAAAAACTGGGAGGGAATCTTTAGTATCTGGTTGAGTTTGCATAAGCTTTTCGAACTCTTTAATAGCGTCAAGTAAGTTACTAGGTGTTTTCATACTAAGTACCTCCTTTACAAATTGCTAAAAAGGATATGCTTTCATTATAGTAGAAAAGTGCATAGAAATAACTAAGTCATTACTCCTAAGTTGGTGAAAGTAACTAAGTGTATTGACTCATTAAAAATATAAAATTTAAAAGTTATGGATAATAAATACAAGCATTCTTTTTTTGTGTATTTTACAATATTCCTTTTGATGTGAATTTGCTACAGGTTTACAAAAAAGAGATCCGTTGACGAAGTTCAGTTCAATTCAATGAGAGCTCTTTTTAAGTTATGAGCTAGTAGAAAATGAGTTTTTCATTTGTTCTAGAGTTTTTCGAATGTTTTCAACTTGGCATTTTTGTTCAGAGATAGAATCACTTATGGAGATAAAGTCTTCGGTTGTTTCTTCCGTTTCTTTCGTTGCTATTTCCATTGAGCTAGATATTTCTTGGCTAGCGGATGTAAGAGAAGTTATTTGGTCATTAACTTCATGAATTGTTTCAGTTGTTGAAAGAATAAAATGTATGATTTTTTCAAATTTCTCATTCATCGTAATAATTTCTTCTGAATTAGCCTTAATATCATTGAAGATTTTGTATCCTCTGCTTTGCCAGTCAATGATTCAAACCGCTCAGTGGATGGAATTAAACAAGCTATATCTGCTAAGGGAATAGCACTGTATCAACGTTTGAAATAGGCTTTACTGGGGTAGAGAACGATAAATACAAAAACTAATAACAAAATTTTGTGGCAGGAAATCTGACAGGAATGTACTTATTGGTAGCGGTACTCAGTACAATTAGAGAAGGAGGGGATGTTATGAATGACTTCAAGATTGATCGAAAAGTGATATGGCAATTAGAGGTTATGAAACAAGCACAACAACCTTCAGAGGAGATTATCTCGTCCCTCTATGCCCAAGCTTTGATTGAGTATTTAGAATACAAATTCCAAAAGAAAAGCTTAGAAATGAATATTAATGAGACATTAGACAAGGGCGATAAGCACCGTTTCACTATTTTAGCAGCTCAATATCAAGAGTTTCTAGCAAAATATAACAATGGAAAAGAATTGTATGAAAAAGGATTTTACTTAAGATTAAAATTTGACTAGTGTTTTGTACTTTTTATAATAATACATCACAGAAAATGCTAGGCGGGAATTACCTAGCATTTTTCTTAGAGGGCATGAATAATTCGTTCCGCACCCCGTCGAGCTCCAGAGATATTTCTAGCGACTGGGCCAATTTCTAATTCAGCCAATGCTCCAAGAGTGAATAGTTCTTCTTTCCATTGTAACGAAGGTGTAACGATAGGGTAGCCACATGATGCACATCGTAGTTCATGTTTCTGAATAGTATCTTGTAGCCAAGCCAGTCCAGGAGCTGATTGGATAAATCCAGTTGCTACGTACAATTTGTTTCCTGTTACAATCTGCTCAGTTTGTTCAAGCTCTAGCTCAAAGAAGTGAGTGTCTGTTGATATATTTAATACATGGTCAACACATAGTTGTAAGCGACCTTCATTCTTTGCTTTTACTAATTTGGTCTTTAGCTCACTTGGCATTGAGCCTCTATATCGAGCTTCTTTAATGACCTTTCTTCTTTCTTCATAGCTTTTAATTTTTCGAAAATGGTTCATATTTTTTGGTCCAAGCCATCCAGGGTCTGAATCGAATTGGTGAGCACGAAGGGGGTGACGAGTAATAAGCGTTACTTTTCCTGGACTTTGTTTCGAGAGTTTTAGTGCAGTATGTGCAGCGCTAATTCCTCCTCCGATAACTACTGTTTCTTCTGAAGGTAATGAGGAGACTTGATTTCGTTCGAAAACATGATAAGCCTCTATATTTTGTTGTTTTAATTCCTTTGCCCAGTCTGGCCAGTTAGGCTGTTCACTTAATCCAATAGCTAACACTACGTTCTTACCTTCCAAAATTGCTCCATCTTCAAGACTAAGGGTCCAATGATTATTTTGGCGCTTTAGTCCATTAACCTTTCCTTGTACCCAACAATCTTCTAGGTTTATTTCATCAAAGAGATGATCACAATGTGTATTAAAAAACTGTAAGCCAGGTCTGTCATAAGGTAGTACAAATGAAGCTAGCTTTCTTCCTTCTGTTGTTTTCGCAAATTTTTCAAGCGCGAATGGATCTGGATCAAGGTGGTGAATTGAAGGTGAACGTAAATAAGGCATTTCAATTGCATTTGTACACCTTTTCCACGTAGCTAAGGGAGTGGAGTGAGCATCTACGATAGCAAGATTAGTTACGGGAATCTTCTTTTCTTTAAGTAGATAACTCGCCATAGTACATCCTTGAATTCCGCCACCGACGATAAGCCATTCATACATAATTGTTTTCCTCCTAATGTGATATTCGTAATCATTACGTTTAATATATAGAAAGAAAAGGGATTATGCAACAAGTTAACACAAATACTAAATCTATGATAAAATTTAAAACGTAATAATTACGATTTTGGGATTTGGATAGGAAGAGATGGAAGTAACTAATTGATAGCTGATTCTGAGTGGGCGATTGGGTCCGTGCACTGCTTTTAAAAAGAACGCATTACGTTTTATTATGAAAGGAAGAGAAAATATGATAGACAATAAAATTCCAGTTACTGTTTTAAGTGGATACTTGGGCTCTGGTAAGACAACGATTTTAAATCATGTGTTAAACAACCGCCAAGGGCTTAAAGTAGCTGTTATTGTAAATGATTTAAGTGAAGTAAATATTGATTCGGAACTAATTAAAGAGGGTGGAGGTCTATCACGAATAGATGAAAAGCTTGTAGAAATGTCCAATGGCTGTATTTGCTGTACACTTCGTGAGGACCTCCTTGTTGAGGTTGAAAGATTAGCGAACTCTCGTAAATTTGACTATATTTTAATTGAATCAACGGGAATTGGTGAGCCGTTACCAGTTGCTCAAACATTTAGTTATCAGGATGAAGAAAGTGGGATTGATTTAACAGAGCTTTGTCGATTAGATACATTGGTAACGGTTGTTGATGCATATCGTTTTTGGCATGATTTTTCTTCAGGAGAAAGTTTGCTCGACCGTAAACAAGCAGTAAATGAAGAAGATTATCGTGAAGTCGTTGATTTATTAATTGATCAAATTGAATTTTGTGATGTTCTAATACTTAATAAAAGTGACCTTGTATCAGAAGAGGAATTAGAAAAGCTTGAGGCAGTAATTAGAACTCTTCAACCAAGAGCAAAAATTATTCGTACCTCTCATGGGCAAGTTAATCCAGAAGATATTTTGAATACTAATTTGTTTGATTTAGAGGAAGTTAGTCAGTCGGCTGGCTGGTTAAAGGAGCTTCAACATGAGCATGTCCCTGAGACAGAGGAATATGGTATTTCATCATTTGTCTATAGAGCCCGTAAACCATTTCATCCAGAACGTTTAATGAAGTGGATTGAGCAATGGCCTAAGGATATCGTTCGAGCAAAGGGGCTTATTTGGCTAGCCAGTAGAAACGATATCATAGGGTTATTAAGTCAGGCTGGTCCATCTCTAGTACTTGACCCTGCTGGATATTGGGTGGCTGCTCTATCGAAAGAAGAACAAGAGGAGCTACTGGCAGAAGATCCAGAGATGAAAGCAGGGTGGGACCCTATTTATGGTGACAGAGCAACAGAATTAGTTATGATAGGTATTCATATTAATCAAGAAGAGATTACTCATTCGCTGAACCAGTGTTTATTAACAGAGGAAGAACTTGTTTGCGATTGGAGTCAATTTAATGACACATTACCTCCATTTCAAGAGGTACAAAGGTGATAAATATCGACAAAAACCAAAAAAAAAGTGAAATTTCTTCTACTTTTCATTACAATTAGGTTAAGATATTGATTATGATTTTTGGGGAAGGAAGATCAGTATGGCTAGACCAAGTTGGGATGAAACATTTTTAACGGTTGCATCAGTTTTAGCAGATAGGTCGACATGCAAACGGGCGAAAGTTGGCTGTGTTATAACAAAGGATAATCGTATAGTATCTACTGGCTATAATGGCTCCATTCATGGGCATGAGCATTGTACAGAGGATGATTGTTGCTTGAATGAGCAAGGACGTTGTATTAGAACGATTCATGCTGAACAAAATGCACTTTTACATGCGAAGGAAGATTTGTATGGTACTACGGCATATGTAACGCATGAGCCTTGTGAAACATGTACGAAGCTATTAGCACAAGCGGGAATAAAAAAAGTAATCTATGCTAAGTCTTATCCGAATCAATATAATAAATTATTCAATAAGGATTTAGAGTGGATTCATTATCAAACAAAAGAATAGCTTGAAAAAAGAAGAAGGAATCTGTGAACGATCAGATGCCTTCTTTTTTTAATTCTATTATGTTTAGGAGATTATGTATTACTCCAAACTGTCGCGTATTTCTTTCTGTATTTATCCTCGTTTTCCGTCGCAATTAAATCTAATGCCTTTTGTTTTAATGTTGCATCATGTACGCAATCATATAAGTTTCGCAAGCCTTGTATGATATCAAACCGAATCAAGGTGTAATTTTTCTCTCCCTTACAGTTCGTAAAGCGGTTGACTAAATGGCTAACGACCAAATCTTTTTGTAGATCACCAGCTAAGCCAACTTTCCATATCGCTTGTAAACTGTGCCTTGCAGTGACAAATTTAGGATCCTTCGTCACTTCCCATAATGTAGGAAAATCTTTTAATATCCTGTTATCCTGATCGCTGATTGCTAAATTGGCTAAAAATTGTGCAGCTCTAGATCTCTTATGATTATCCTTAGATGTTAAATCCTCTTTTAATTGGTCCCATATCTCGTAAGCCCAATCTACTTTCTTTTCTGTTACGGTTAATAAATTTTTATAGGCCTCATACTGGAGTTCTTTATCCTTGGATTCCAAGTTTTTAAAATATATACGATACTCATTCTTCATTGAATCATCTCCAACTTTAGATAGTAATCTTTGCTTAACCTCACGTCACCTTTCTAGTATACCTACTTCACTCGTTAGCTGATAGTGGCAGAGGTTTTATGGTTATACTAATGTACATAGTAAAACGAATAAGGAGGGGTAACATTGCCACGTAAAACAGCTGATTCGGAAAAAGAAAATCCAGCTAAAGAAAATATTGAAGAACAAATAGAGATGCTAAATGGATTTCTAGCCTCTGTTTTGAATTATTTATCTGACGATGAGGTTGATGAGATTGATATTGAGTACTTACTCGATCATACAGAAGGGTTAAGAGAATGGTGGGATAAGTATCGTGAAAGGAATAAGAAGCAATTAGAAGACGAAATTAAAAAATCTCTAGGGGTATTATCTTTAAAGGAGCTAGAGGGAATCCGTGAAATGATAAAAGAGAAAGAGGCTTAAAAGAAGGTGCTTAAACAAGAATATATATCTTTTGTTCAGCACCTTTTATTAGGAGTGAATTAATTTGAAATGACAAGTGATACCTCGTTACCTTGTTCATTGAATACAACTTCACTTACTGCTTTATGTAGACAACTCGTTATATTTCAATATATTTTTTATTTTATGTGAGGAAATTGAATGAAATAGAGGCATGTTCTATTCTCCTTAAGAATAATAATCGTTCATAATAAAATAACGTTTTGATTATACCAAAGGATTTGTCGAAATGTGTTAAAACATGAATAAATAAGTAATAAGTAATACATATAAAGAGTGAATTCATATTGGTCAATAAAAGTCAAAATAAACTCTTGTCTTTTTGTTAGAGAGATTGTATAGTAATAGTAAGTAAAGGTCAAAGTTAGTCAAAGTCAAAAAAGGAGTGATTATAATGAAATGTCAACAATGCCAAATGAACGAAGCGAATGTCATGTTATATTATGAAGTAAACGGTAAGAGAAGTGATTTTAGAGTATGTTCAGATTGCTATAGTAATCACTTTGTAAATAGCAATCAAAGCTCGAATGTATTTGGCTCTAACCAAGGAAGTTTTTCAACGGGAATCTGTGAAGTATCAGGTACAGATGACAAACAAAAGGGCGTACTTGAGACCTATGGAAGAGATGTAACAGAAATCGCAAGAACAGGATTAATTGACCCTGTCATTGGTCGTGATGATGAAGTAGAGCAAATAGCTGAGATATTAAATAGAAGAAATAAAAACAATCCAGTATTAATTGGCGAGCCAGGTGTAGGGAAAACAGCTATCGCAGAAGGATTAGCTCTAAAGATTGTCGAAGGAACGGTTCCAGAGAAGCTACGTAATAAAAGGGTGATTTCATTAGACGTGGCATCTCTTTTATCTGGTACATCTTACAGAGGGCAATTTGAAGAGCGTATGAAACAACTGTTAGATGAGCTCGAAGCAAATAAGGATATTATCTTATTCATTGATGAAATTCATCAACTTGTCGGTGCAGGAAAGACAGAAGGATCGATGGATGCAGGAAATGTTTTGAAACCGGCACTGGCAAGAGGAGAGGTTCAAGTAGTTGGAGCAACAACGTTAAATGAATATAGAGAGATTGAGAAAGACGCGGCACTTGAACGCCGCTTTCAACCAATTCAGGTAAGAGAACCTTCCGTAAAAGACACAATAGCAATTTTAAAAGGTATTGCGCCTAAATATGAAGCCTATCACACTGTAAAGTACTCTGATGAAGTATTAGAAGCGTGTGCAGAACTATCACATCGTTATATTCAAGACCGTCATCTACCAGACAAAGCGATCGATTTACTAGATATGGCTGGAGCAAAGAGAAACCTAAAATCGTCAGTGAATGATAAAACGACGATTGAAAAAAGACTTGAAGAAATTTTAAGGGAAAAACAAGTAGCAGCAGAAAAAGAAGACTATGAAACAGCAGCTAGATTACGTCAAGAAGAGTTACAGTTAGAAGAGAAAGTTTCTTCAGCGAAGAATATAATTAATGAGATAACAGTGGAAGATATCGAGAAAATCATTGAAAAGAAAACAGGTATTTCAGTTACCAAGCTACAACAAGCAGAGCAGGAAAAATTAAAGAATTTATCTGACCTTTTATCTGCAAAAGTCATTGGTCAAGACGAGGCAGTCCAAGCTGTTTCTAAAGCAATTCGTCGTAACAGAGCAGGCTTTCGGCAACAAGAGCGACCGATTGCATCCTTCCTTTTTGTTGGTCAAACAGGTGTAGGGAAAACAGAATTAACGAAAGTGCTGGCAGAGGAATTATTTGGTGACCGTCATGCTCTAATACGTTTAGATATGAGTGAATATATGGAAAAGCATACAGTATCAAAGCTCATTGGTTCACCTCCTGGATATGACGGGCATGAAGAAGCTGGTCAATTAACTGAGCAAGTTAGAAGAAAGCCTTATAGCATCATTCTATTAGATGAAATGGAAAAAGCTCATCCAGATGTTCAAAATATGTTTTTGCAAGTGCTTGAAGATGGAAGACTAACAGATAGCAAAGGAAGAGCGGTCAGCTTCAAAGATTCGATAATCGTTATGACAAGTAACGCCACAACGCTAGATACTTATTTTAAACCAGAGTTTCTTAACCGTATTGATTCAGTTGTAAAATTCAATAAACTTGAAAGAGAACATTTACTCAGTATTTTAGAGAATATGTTGCAGGAATTACTTGTACAGGCTCAGAAGCAAGGAGTATCAATTGACATGAAAGATGAAGTAAAGGAAAAGCTAGTTGAGTATGGGTATGATGAAAAATTTGGAGCACGCCCACTTCGAAGAGCCATCCAAGATCATCTCGAGGATAAGCTAGTTGACGTCATTTTAGATAATGAAAGTGTTCAAAATATAACGGTAGAAGTTATTGATGGTGAAATACAAGTTACACCGAATAAAAAAATCTAGAATTATAGCTAGCTTTGGGGTTGTTTCAAAAGGGTTAACTTTCCCTTTTCGAACAACCCCTTTTTCTATTTTTTATTCATAACTAATAACTCATCATTTATAATTAGTCATAAGGAGTTGGTTAAACTTGTGTGCAGTTGATAAAATTCCGCTACATCATACACTCTATTCAAATTGAAAAGGAATAATTTTCTTAATTTGCTCAAATTAGTATTCGAAGTAATGTTATAATGGTTTTAGGATTAAATATTTTATTTGACAAAGTTGGGTGAGTAGATGAGTTCAAGTATTCGTTCAGAATTAAATGGGGAAATTTGTATATTAACATATGATAATAAGGTTATTGTTGGAGAAGTGACTAAAATTCAATCAAAACAGTTTGCGATTAAAATTATTTCTCCTAAGGATTTACCAAAATTAGAAATAGAGAAGCAAGTTGAACTACAGATTGATCTATTAAACGAAAATGAAGTGTACTTCTATGAAGCAAAGACTCAATCAATCCATACTTTTAATGATGAGAAGTATTTATTTCTGAGTCCAACAAAAGAGATAATTGAAGAAAATAGAAGGAAAAGTAAACGAGTAAAATTAGGGGCTTACCTTAAAAACTCCGTAGCTATGGACATCAGGGTCTTTCCACCAATTGGTCAACAGTGGCAAAAGACAAAAGTAATAGACATTAGTGAAGGTGGAGTTCAAATAGCATTAAAATCGTATTTCAGTAAGGGACAGTTACTCGAAGTCGTAGTTGATAGTCCATTTCTCAAAACAAGAGAGTTAATCTTGAGTCGTGTCGTGCATACTCAAACTGAAAAAGACCTTTATCACTATTCCATTCAGTTTCTTAATATTAGTGACAAGCAGCGGGATTCATTAAATAATTATGTTGAACAAGCAAACGATAGAATTCAAAAGAAATAATATAAATGAAGGGATGGCTCAACAAACAGAGTCATCCCTTTTAGTTTTTTATTTCCCTAAATTTTTGAGTGTGTTAATACCAATAACATCATCACTATTCCAAGGAATGATGAAGCTTGAGCTAGAAAGTTTTGTAACTTTCTCTATCCAGGTTTGCTCTGATTGTGCTCGTCCTTTTAATATTGGGTCATTAGTATTTGTTGCTTGCATGCTTTGATTGATAACCCAGTTACTCGGGTTTATATCCGCCCTTCTTAAGTCATCCTGTAAACGACTAGCTTCAAAAACAGGTGTAGCTTCTGCTAATGTTACGAGAATAACATCTGTTTCTTCAGGGTTACGTAGTCTTGGTAATAGTTTTCTAACAGATTCAGGCATATCTCCGTTAGAACGTGTAATTTCCTGATGATATGATTCAGCGGCATCCAGTAACAGTAATGTGTGTCCTGTAGGTGCCGTGTCAACTACAACAAACTCATTATCTGCCTTTTCTACAACATTTGCAAAAGCACGAAAAACAGCAATTTCTTCCGTGCAAGGAGAATTTAAATCCTCTTTAATATATTCCAAGCTTTCCTCGTCTAATGTTTCAGAAACAGTCCGTAAAACCTCTTCTCTATAGTTTTCAACTTCTGTCTTCGGGTCAATACGACTAATTGTAAAATTGTCATTCACAAATTGGTCGCGAAGAACTAAGGACAGATGTGCTGCTGGGTCTGTAGTTGTTAAATGTACACGATGACCTTGTTCAGCAAGACCTACAGCGATAGCAGCAGCAATTGTTGTTTTCCCAACCCCACCTTTACCCATTGTCATAATAACGCCTTTTTCTTTCATAGCTAGAGTAGAAATAAGGTCGTGTAATGGAGGTAACGTTTTCGCTAAATTTGCAGCCTCATCCGCTATTGTCGTATCTGTTGTACTAGAAAAAAATCTTCGTAAGCTATCAATTCCTGTTAAATTAAATGGAACAAGAGGTAGTTCATATATTGTAATGCCTGATATCCCTTTAGGCATCTGTTCTAATGCATGAATTTGCTTTTGACTATAAGCTTTGCTTATACTATCATCCTCTGTCGGTGTGTGCACACCATTTACAATTAAAATTTGATTCGTAATTCCAATATCAGCTAGCTCAGTAGATGCTCGATCTGCTTCCGCTAAAGAAGCATATTCAGCTCGAGTCACAAGAACGAGTGTCGTAGCTTCACGGTTAGATAGCGTTTGAACAGTGTTCCCATACAATTCTTTTTTCTCATTTAAACCAGATAATGGACCGAGACAGCTTGCACCATGTGTACTGTCATCTAAAAAAGAACTCCAGGCAGTTGGCAATTGGAGTAAACGTAGCGTATGTCCTGTAGGAGCAGTATCAAAAATAATATGATCAAATGAGTTTGTCATAGTAGGATTCGCTAGTAGATTTGTGAATTCATCAAAGGCAGCGATTTCTACTGTGCAAGCTCCTGATAGCTGTTCTTCCATATTTCTAATTGCTGACTCAGGCAACTTTCCTTTATATGGTCCAACTACACGTTCACGGTATGCAGCGGCAGCTTCCTCGGGATCTAGATTCGTTGCATATAGTCCTTCAACCTCAACAATAGGTACTGGCTCATTTGTCAGATTGATTCCAAATACATCTTGTAAATTAGAGGCAGGGTCTGTACTAACAATTAGCACCTTTTTTCCTAATTCTGCTAGAGATACGGCTGTTGCACAGGCTGTTGATGTTTTTCCAACACCGCCTTTTCCAGTGAAGAAAAGATATTTCGTTTGTTTAAGCTTTGTAGGATGGAAAGTATCGTACATTTTGAAGTCTCCTTTATAAAAATCTTAAATCAGATTTATTAGTTAATCTCGATATCAATTTTTGGTGCTTTTTGGGTTGCTTTTAGGTCTTCTTCGGAGATTCCTGCCCATTCAGCTAATTCTGTTGTTGTTGGATAGCTTTCTTTTTTCATTAGTTTTCCGTTAACCAGTGTTGCAGGGAGAACTTCAGAACCTTCGTCGTCTAGTAATTCACTTATTACTTCAGTGCTTACATAAGGCTCTGCATTTTGAGCTAAATTATAACGAACTGCTTCAATTCCTTTTTTATTTAATGTCGCGATATCACGAGCGATTCTCGTTAACTCTGGGTCTACACTTGGTCCACATACTCCTGTAGGACAACATAGGGCTGGATCAAA
Organism: Bacillus sp. FJAT-45350; assembly: GCF_002335805.1. Classification (NCBI taxonomy): domain Bacteria; kingdom Bacillati; phylum Bacillota; class Bacilli; order Caryophanales; family Bacillaceae; genus Bacillus; species Bacillus sp. FJAT-45350. The sequence goes on from NZ_NISU01000001.1 coordinate 78,607, forward strand.
AATTTCAATTTTTACTGACATATAAATCACTCCTGAATAGTTTTATTGTTAATCATTTGTAAAGTAATTCAATTAAAGCCATTTCGTATTGACATATAAGTATATGCTTATATAATAATGTGTGTAGATTAGAAATGCAAACGATAGGTTATGTAGTATTCGTGAATTTAAAACGAAGGAGGTAAAAGAGATGAGTGAAGAGCAAGTACTAGAAATAGAGAAAATTGCATCTGTTTTAAAACTACTCGGTGATAAAACAAGATTAACAATGGTCGCTCTATTAAAAGATAGTGAATGCTGTGTGTGTGAGTTTGTTGAAATCTTTGAGATGAGCCAACCTTCTGTCAGTCAGCATTTACGCAAGTTAAGGGATTTAGGTTTAGTAAAGGAACAACGAAAAGGGCAATGGGTTTTTTATTCATTAGATAAAGAAAATGTTCTTTACTCTTTAATTAAGGATTTACTAATACATGTACCATCTCAAAAAGGAAAACTTGTGAAGTTAGAAGAATCAGGATTGCGAATTAGCTGTAATTAGTAGTTAAAAAAGGGGAGTATGTATATGAGTAACGATAGTAGTAAAGGAATCGGCTTTTTTGAACGTTACTTAACGGTTTGGGTCATTATATGTATAGTTGTAGGGGTGGCAATTGGACAGTTTCTGCCTGTTATACCAGACACATTAACTAAGTTTGAGTATGCACAAGTTTCGATACCGGTAGCCATCTTAATTTGGTTAATGATTTATCCAATGATGGCTCAAGTTGACTTTAGTTCAATAGTAAACGCAGGTAGAAAACCAAAAGGATTAGTAATTACTCTAGTAGTAAACTGGTTAATAAAGCCATTTACAATGTTCTTTTTTGCTTGGTTGTTTTTAAAGGTTTTTTTTGGAGGAATTATTCCACCAGATTTAGCAACTGAATATATTGCTGGAGCTGTATTGCTCGGAGCAGCTCCTTGTACGGCGATGGTATTTGTCTGGAGCTATTTAACAAGAGGGGATGCAGGATATACTCTTGTGCAGGTAGCAGTAAATAACCTAATTTTATTAGTGGCTTATGCGCCAATTGTTATGCTTTTATTAAGAGTAGGAAATGTTACTGTTCCTTTTGATACGGTATTATTATCAATTGTCCTATATGTACTGATTCCATTAGTTGCAGGGTATTTATCAAGGGTAATTATCATTAAGAAAAAAGGAAAAGAATGGTTTGAAAATGTATACTTAAAAACTGTTGGAAAGTTTACGATTGTTGGACTTTTATTAACATTAATTATTTTATTCTCTTTCCAAGGGGATGTAATCATAAGCAACCCTCTTCATATACTATTAATCGCTATACCGTTAACAATACAAACGATTTTTATCTTTGCGATTGCCTACTTTTGGGCGAAATATTGGAGAGTCGAGCATAGTGTAGCCGCGCCTGCAGCAATGATAGGAACAAGTAATTTCTTTGAACTTGCTGTGGCAGTAGCAATTGGATTATTTGGTCTTCATTCTGGGGCAGCACTAGCAACAGTGGTCGGAATATTAGTAGAGGTTCCACTTATGCTCTTCCTAGTTAGAATAGCGAATAACACAAGACATTGGTTCCCCGCAAAAGCAGTCGTTAGCAAATAATTGAATGATTTAACCTTAGATAGTCTAAACAAATGTAAATAAGGAGACAAAGAAGATATGACAAAACAAAAACCAATCATTTATTTTTTATGTACAGGTAACTCGTGCCGCAGTCAAATGGCAGAAGGATTTGGTCGTCATTACTTAGGGGATAAATATGAAGTGTATTCGGCTGGAATTGAAGCTCATGGTGTGAACCCAAGTGCAGTAAAGGCAATGAAAGAAACTGATATAGATATTACGAATCAAACATCTGACACGATTGATCCAGATATTTTGAAAAAAGCTGATTTAGTCGTTACTTTATGTGGTCACGCTAATGATGTGTGTCCAGCGACACCACCAAATAAAGAGCGTGTACATTGGGGTTTTGATGACCCTGCAAAGGCTGAGGGGTCAGAAGAAGAAAAATGGGCGTTCTTTCAACGTGTACGTGATGAGATTGGAGCAAGAATTCAAGAGTTTGGAGAGACTGGCAAATAAACAACCAAAACAACCTAGCTACTTACTAGCTAGGTTGTTTTGGTTGTTCTACGTCAGGTGTAGATATGCGTTTTGTATGATAGGCTCACGTATGACATAGGTTTGAAAAACAATTTCTAGTGCAACATTATCGTCACCGATGCCACGTTTTACTTCTTCATAAGTTCCAAGTAAAAATTTATCTACCTCCAATAGCTTTCTCATACGAGTAGCATCATAAGTCATCGTTGACCACCCTTTAGTTTTTTGATACTTACTATCATAGTATGACGAACAAGTACAAACGTGTTATAGGCAAATAACGAGTTTTATTTCTTTTATTTTTCGACTCTTAAATGAATAGCTAATTCTTGTATTACTTATTGAACATGAGGAAAACTAAAGAAAAATGTGTGGAGGAATGATTAGTAAATGGATATCAAACCAAACTGTACATCGGAATATGGTGTTTTAGAGAAGGTTGTCTTATGTAAACCTGTCTTTATGTCAATAGTAGAACCAATTAATGAGGTTCAAACACATTACTTAGAAGATAATATTGATACTACAATCGCTTTGAAACAACATGATGAGCTCTGCCAGAGGTTAGAAGAAAATGGGGTTGAAGTATTATTACTACCTCATGTTAGATATTATCCTGAACAAGTATTTACGAGAGATATTGGATTTACTATCGGTGACACATTATTTAAAGGGAATTTAGAAAGTACAATTCGAACTGGAGAAGAAGAAGTTTTTAAACAATGGCTTAAGGATAATTCTACTCCTTTTACAACGCTTTCCTCAGGTGTTATTGAAGGTGGGGATGTTATTCTTGATCGAGACCAAGTGTATATAGGAGATAGTAGCAGGACAGACCTTAAGACTATTCAAGAAATAAGAGAACTATTGCCGTCTTATGAAGTTCATATTATCCCGTTTGATGATAAATATTTGCATTTAGACTGTGTGTTTCAAGTGATTTCTGAGACAGAGGCTTTAATTTTCTCACCTGCGATCGATGAGGATTCTGTAAAAAAATTGAAAGAACGCTACGATTGTATTGAGGTTAGTGAGGAAGAGCAGTTTACCCTTGGCACAAATGTGTTGTCAATTGGCAATAAGAAAATCATAAGTATGCCACAAAATCATGAAGTAAACAAAGCTCTTACAGAGAGAGGATATAAAATAATTGAGGTTAATATAGATGAAATTATTAAATCAGGTGGAGCATTTCGTTGTATAACTCTACCTCTTGTCAGAAAATAAAGAAAACTATAGTGTTCAATTGTTGCCAACCTTTGGTAAAATAAAAACAAATCTTAGGATACAGCTGGAGGTTGGTACTATGGGGAACGTCTATTTAGTAGATGGAGCTAGAACTGCAATTGGTTCTTTTGGAAAATCGTTGAAAGATATTACTGCGATTGAATTAGGAATTATTTCAGCAAAGGAAGCAATAACTAGGTCTCAGGTAAAAGCTGAGGAAATTGACCAAATTGTTTATGGCAATGTTATTCATTCGAATAAAAGTGCTTCCTACTTAGCAAGACATATTGGGTTAAATGGTGGTATTCCGATTGAAACTCCAGCTATGATAGTTAATCGATTGTGTGGATCTGGTATGCAAGCACTTGTTTCAGCTTCTCAATCAATATTATTGGGAGAGTCTAATTTAGCTCTAGCTGGTGGAGCGGAAAATATGTCAATGTCACCTCATGTGCAATTTAGCAGTCGTTTCTCAAATGTAAAATATGGTCCGATTAAGTATGAAGATATGCTTCTTAATACGTTAACCGATCAATACATAGGGTGTGGAGTCGGTATTACTGCTGAAAACCTAGCAAAGAACTATTCAATCACTCGTAAAGAACAAGATGAGTATGCACTAGTAAGTCAAAAGAGGGCAGAGAAAGCCATCGTTTCTGGAATATTTTCTGAAGAAATAGTTCCTGTTGAAGTGAGTAATGAAAAAAAACATTGGATTTTTGAAGAAGACGAGCATGTAAAGAAAGGGTTAGAATACGAAAGTTTAGCGAAACAAACTCCAGCTTTCATAGAAAATGGCTCAGTCACTTCAGGAAATTCAAGCGGTATCAATGATGGTGCAGCTTCTGTCATATTAGCAAGTGAAGCTAAGGTTTCTCAGCTAAATGCACGACCAATGGCGAAAATTGTTTCCTGGGGAATATCTGGGGTTGATCCGTCTGTTATGGGAATTGGACCAGTCCCAGCTATTAAACAAGCTTTAAAACGTGCTGAATTAACAATTGGTGATATCGATCGATTTGAAATAAACGAAGCTTTTGCTTCACAGTATTTAGCAGTAGAAAAGGAACTAAAGCTAGATCGGGATAAAACAAACGTCCATGGAGGGGCAATTGCTCTTGGGCATCCAGTTGGTATGAGTGGTACTCGTATTGTTCTTTCACTAGCGTATGAATTACGAAGAAATAACTTAAAATATGGAGTCGCTAGTTTATGCATTGGTGGAGGGCAAGGAATTGCAATGATTATTGAAAACGAGGACTACAGTCAATAATAAGGTGATAATAAAATAGGCTAACGCAAGAGAAATTTCTAATGCGTTAGCCTATTTTATATAATTATACTATAAATATGACAGTAAAAAATGTGAGCATAATCGAAGAATGGCAATGGTTTCTCATATTAATTCATAGAAACAATTTTGCGCTTAGTCAAATTTAATTAAATGTTCTTCGATTGTTTCAATAATTGTCTCCAGTACATTCACTCGAGCTGTCCATTTATCATCACCATGTATAATATGCCACTTGGCATCAGGAGTATCCGTTTTATTGACCATATCGTTTACCGCTATTTCATAGTCATCCCATTTTTCTCTATTTCGCCAGTCTTCATCTGTGAGTTTCCAGTGTTTAAAGGGGTTTTGTTCTCTTTCTTTAAAGCGTTCTAATTGTTCCTCTTTTGTTATGTGCAACCAAAATTTAATAATAATGTGTCCATCATCAGCTAACATCTTTTCTGTAGCATTTATTTCATCGTAAGCTCGCATCCAATCATCGTCAGTAGCGAAATTCTCAATTCGTTCGACAAGTACTCTTCCATACCATGAGCGGTCAAAGATACATAACTGTCCTTTCTTCGGGAAGGATTTCCAGAAGCGCCTCATATAATGATTTTGTTTTTCGTGATCGTCAGGAGCGGAAATTGAATGTACTGCAAAACCTCTTGGCTCTAATCTTTCAGTTAAGCGACGAATGACGCCACCTTTACCAGCTGCGTCCCATCCCTCAAATACAATGACCATTGGAATTTTAGAATTGTGAAGAGTTCGTTGAAGTTGCAATAGTTTTAATTGATTTTTTTTTAGTTCTTTTTTGTACTCTTTTTTACTATTAAATCTTACTTTCGGTTTTACTAAATCTAGCATTACCGTGCCCCCTCTCAAGTTACATTTATTTTACATAGATTCAAACGGTTGTCAATATATAGAAATAAAAATGATTAGTGAAAGTATATTAGTGAAAGTAGAAAAGATGATACCATTTTATTCATAATAAATAGATACTGGATTATTATGATCGATTTTTAATCTCGGCATTAGCTATTTTTAAATAAATATTGTTTTCTATTAAATCTACTTGACAAAAGATATCAATTTTCTTAAAATTCAGTTATACAGACTGACTAGTCGGTCTTAGTCAGAACCTTTAGTAGGGGTGAGAAGAGATGTTAAAGAAAGTGTTAATAGCAAACCGTGGAGAAATTGCAGTTCGTATAATAAGGGCTTGTAGGGAATTAGGGATAGAAACAGTGGCTGTTTATTCAGAAGCGGACAAAGAAGCATTACATGTTCGTCTTGCAGATGAGGCTTATTGTATTGGACCTCACCTGTCAACGAAAAGCTACTTAAATATGGTAAACTTACTAAGTGTTGCAACGATTACAGGTTCAGATGCAGTTCATCCAGGGTATGGTTTCTTAGCTGAAAATGCTGAATTTGCTGAGATGTGTTCTGAAAACGATATCATTTTCGTTGGTCCGTCTCCTGAAGCCATTAATAAAATGGGAGCAAAGGCTGTTGCCAGAGAAACAATGGAAAATGCGGGTGTTCCGATTGTACCAGGGACAGATGGAATTATCGAAGACGTAGAAGTGGCTATTAGAACAGCGAAAGAAATCGGTTACCCTGTTATCGTCAAAGCGACTGCAGGTGGTGGCGGTAAGGGAATGAGAGTAGCTGAAAGTGAAGAAGGATTGAAAAAGGCAATAACAATGGCTCAACAAGAGGCACAAACAGCATTTGGTAACGCAGGTGTTTACTTAGAAAAGTATGTAGAAGAGCCACGACACGTTGAAATTCAAATAATTGGAGATAGTCATGGCAATATTGTTCACCTTGGAGAACGAGACTGCTCAATACAACGCCGTCATCAAAAATTGATTGAAGAAGCCCCATCACCAGCATTAGATGAATCATTACGTGAAAAAATGGGTGAAGCTGCATTAAAGGCAGCAAAAGCAGTAAATTACTGTGGTGCAGGTACAGTGGAATTTTTACTAGATAAGCATAAGAATTTTTATTTCATGGAGATGAATACGAGAATTCAGGTAGAGCATCCTGTTTCTGAATTAGTAACAGGGGTGGACCTTATCAAAGAACAGCTACTAGTAGCATCGGGTAATAAGCTTTCATTCACACAAGATGAAATTGAAATCAATGGCTGGTCAATCGAGTGTCGAATCAATGCCGAAAATCCAGATAAGAATTTTATGCCTTCCCCAGGAAAGATTGACATGTATTTACCACCAGGTGGTCTAGGTGTACGAGTTGATAGTGCTGTTTATCCTGGTTATACAATCTCTCCTTTCTATGATTCAATGATAGCGAAATTAATTGTTCATGGAAAAAATCGAGATGAGGCAATTGCTAGAATGAAGCGAGCATTAAGTGAATTTGTGATAGAAGGTGTCGATACGACAATTCCATTCCATTTACGACTCTTAGAGCACAAAGATTTTGTAGCAGGTGATTTTAATACGAAATTTTTAGAGAATAATAAGATTTAGGTAGTAAAACTAGTTAGTAACCTAGGTTCTCGAAAGAAGTAGGTGATGTATGCATGGCTGAAAAAACAACTAAGGAGAGAATTACGGAAACAGCTCTCTTATTGTTTGAAGAAAACGGATTTCATGCAGTAACAGTTGATAAGATTGTAAAGGAAAGTGGAACGTCAAAAGGTGGATTCTATCATAACTTCAAATCAAAGGATGAACTTCTTTATACTGTTCATGATTCTTTTATTACATATGTACTTGATAAGGCACAAGATGCTTATGAAAGGTTCGACACACCAGCAGAACGATTATACGAAACTGTAAAATCGTTTGTGATGATGTTTGATATGTATCGTCCTCATGTAACTGTTTTTTATCAGGAAGGTCTTTATCTTGGTCCAGATTCATTTCAGGCTATTAAACAGAAGCGTGACCGTTATAAGGAAATGATGTTTAAGGTTGTGAAGGAAGGGATAGACCAAGGAGAATTTAGACCTGAGATTCCAGTTCCGATTATGTCAATGGCGATATTTGGGATGATTAACTGGACTTATAAATGGTATAAATCAGAAGGTCAATATTCAATTGAAGAAATTGCAGAAATATATGCTGACCTTGTAATGCATTCTACATTAACGAAAGAAGCACAAGAGAAAGTAGAGTATCAACGATTTTTTATAAAAAATAAATTATAGAACAATAATTTGAAGGAGTGTTTGAACATGTTTAAAGTTACAGAAATCAAGGAATTAATCCGTGCAGTTGATAAATCAACAATTGGTGAGCTTGTCATTAAAGGGGATAACAAAGAGCAAATTACAATTCGTAAACAAGTTGGGACTATTCAACCACAAGTAGAGCTAGTAGAACAAGTAGCACCAGTATCAGCTCCTCCTACCCCAGCTGTAGCACCAGTGAAGGAAGAAGCACCAGCAGGACCTGACACGAAAACAGGAGCACCTGCACCAGTTGTAGACGATGCAAATCTTCATAAAGTTACATCACCGATGGTAGGTACATTCTATGCTGCTCCAACTCCCGATTCAGATGCATATGTAAAAGTTGGGGATAAAGTAAGTGAAGAATCTGTTGTATGTATTGTAGAAGCGATGAAATTGATGAACGAATTAGAAGCAGAAGTAAAAGGTGAAATAGTAGAAATTCTAGCAGAAAATGGACAGCTAGTTGAATATGGTCAACCATTATTCCTCGTAAAACTTTCATAAGAGCTTTTTCAAAAGGTAGAGCAATGAGTGATGTCGCTACGATACTGAGACATAAGCCCATTGCTTCTCCCTTTTAAACGAATTAATAGGAAAATAGGTAAGGGGGAATAGAAAGATGGATATGTTCGATAAAATTGACATTATGGAAGAACGACGAGAGAAAGTAAAGCTCGGTGGAGGAGAAAAGCGTATTGACGCTCAGCATGACAGAGGAAAATTAACAGCACGTGAGCGTATTGATTTACTAATTGATGAAGGTACATTTGTTGAGATTAATCCTTTTATTGAAAATAGAGGAATGGAATTTGGCTCTGGCTCATCTGAAGCACCAGGTGAAGGTGTAGTAACTGGATACGGTAAGGTCGATGGACGTTTAATTTTCTTATTCGCTCAAGATTTTACTGTTTTTGGTGGAGCTTTAGGGGAAATGCATGCAGAGAAAATTGTGAAAATTATGGATTTAGCAGCTGAAAATGGCGCACCCGTCATTGGCTTGAATGATTCAGGCGGAGCCCGTATTCAAGAAGGGGTACTATCACTTGATGGATACGGAAAAATCTTCTATCGAAACTCAATTTTCTCAGGTGTAATCCCACAAATCTCAGTTATCTTAGGTCCTTGTGCTGGTGGAGCAGTTTACTCTCCAGCGATTACAGATTTCGTATTTATGGTGGAAAAAACAAGTCAAATGTTTATTACAGGTCCAAAAGTTATTGAAAGTGTAACTGGAGCAAAAATAAACAGTGAAGACTTAGGAGGAGCTAGAATTCATTCAAGTGTAAGTGGTAATGCACATTTCACTGCTTCATCTGAGGAAGAAGTATTAGCAGAAGTGCGACGTCTAATTAGTTACCTTCCACCAAATAATGAAGAAAAGCCTCCTTATAAAGAGCCAAAAGAAAAGAAGCCATTTAATGAACGAGTGGATGAACTTGTTGATGTTGTCCCTGTTGATGGAACAAAAGTATACGATGTTAGAAAAGTAATAAACCTTATCGTTGATGATGCGGACTTCATGGAAGTTCAGCCTAAGTTTGCAAAAAATATCGTAGTCGGCTTTGGTCGTATTAACGGGGATACAGTTGGAATTATTGCCAATAATCCTAAGATGATGGCTGGAGGACTTGATATTGATTCATCAGATAAATGTGCACGTTTCATTCGTTTCTGTGACTGCTTTAATATTCCATTGATTACATTTGAGGACGTAAGTGGATTTATCCCAGGAGTACAGCAGGAGCATGGTGGTATAATCCGTCACGGTGCAAAAATCCTCTATGCGTATTCAGAAGCAACTGTACCAAAAATTACAGTAATCACAAGAAAAGCTTACGGTGGAGCATACGTAGCATTAAACAGTAAAGCAATCGGAGCGGACCTAGTCTTTGCATGGCCAAATGCCGAAATAGCAGTAATGGGCCCATCAGGAGCAGCTAACATTATTTTTGCAAAAGAAATTAAAGATAGCCCAGATCCAGAAGCAACTAGACAAGCAAAGATTGATGAGTACAGAGAAAGATTTGCCAACCCATATGTCGCTTCAGCAAACGGAATCGTCGACGATGTCATAGACCCAAGAGACACAAGAAAAAGCCTAGCAAGTGCATTAGAAATGCTAAAAAACAAAAAGAAATCACTACCAAAGAAAAAGCATGGGAATATTCCACTGTAAATGAAAAAGGGTGGTTTTCCCTTTTTCATTTACAGTAAGCGATGAGCGAAACCGCTGCCATGTTTTAAGTCCACTATGAGTATTTTTCTCATAGAGGACGCGCAGCGAGAGAAGCCATCGCTCAACCTCGAGTAAGCATACAAGAGTAATTCAAAAAAGGGTGGTTTTCCCTTTTTCATTTACAGTTTTACATTAATCTATCAAAATATTTAATTAACTACCGAAACATCAATTCATTTTACCTCTATAAAAAAAGTATAGTTCTATTTTAATACCACATAGGAGTGGAGAAGCCTATTAGAACGAGGCCAATCTATTAATCTAGAAACTATAGATAGAAGGGAGAGAGGTAAGTAGTTGTCAAAACAAGGACGGAAACTGACAACAGCTTGTCGAATACTACAATGGATAAAAAAATACTAGATCAATTTTCAGAGTTCCCCATTCCAACATATGAAGAATGGAGAGAAGTAACTGAGCAGTCATTAAAGGGTGTTTCCTTTGAGAAAAGACTCGTAACGAATACATATGAAGGCATCGCTCTTCAACCGATGTATCGTCACGAGGATGCAAAAGAACTCGCTTTGAACAATACGATTCCTGGTCAAGCTCCTTTTGTAAGAGGAACTGAGGCAATAAAGAAAGGTGCACCTTGGTTGATAAATCAGGAATTAGCAGTAGCAACACCAGAACAATTCAACAACATAGCATTACATGATTTATCAAGAGGACAAACGGCATTAAATATTGTCTTGGATGAGCCAACGAAAAAAGGGCTATCACCAGTAGAAATAGAAGCAGAGGTAGGAAAAAAGGGCCTTTCTATTTCAAATGTGGAAGACCTTGAAATTGCATTAAAGGATATTGAGTTCGAAGCGATTCCTTTGCATGTGCATGGAGGGGCTCATTCTTTGTCGTTTTTAGCATTAGTAATTGGAGCATTAAAGAAAATGAACCGTATGCCTGAAGCTTTATCAGGATGTATCGGAATGGACCCCATTGGAGAACTAGTGAGAACGGGTTCAGTATCATATGAACTTGAAGAGTGTTATCAAGGAATGGTAGATGCAACTAGATGGGCAAATGAGAAAGCTCCTAATCTACAGACGGTAGTTGTTTCAGGAGATGTGTATCACAACGGAGGAAGCAGTGCCGTTGAGGAACTAGCATTTTCACTAGCGACAGGTGCAGAGTATTTATCAGCTATGACCTCTAGAGGAGTGGATATTAATAATGCTGCGAAAGCGATTCGTTTTTCATTTTCTGTAGGTGCTGATTATTTTACTGAAATAGCTAAGCTTCGAGCTGCTAGAACACTATGGACAACGATTGTAAAAGCATTTGGTGGGGATAAAGAGACTCAGAAAATGTATATTCATGCAAGAACGTCTTCTTGGACAAAAACAGTATATGACCCATATGTAAACATGTTACGTAGTACATCAGAAGCCTTTTCTGCTGCTGTAGGTGGAGCAGATAGTATTCATGTAAGCCCATTTGATGAGCCGATTCAGAAATCTACTCCGTTCTCTCGTAGAATTGCTAGAAATGCATCAATCATTTTACAAGAAGAAGCGCATATCGCAAGAACGGTAGATCCAGCAGGTGGCTCATGGTATGTGGAAGTATTAACAGATAAACTAGCACAAAAAGCTTGGACACTTTTTCAGCAGGTAGAAGAAAAAGGTGGCATATTAGAAGCGATTAAAGAGAAGTTACCTCAAACACTTATTCATGACATAGCAATAAAGCGTGAAAATAACATTGCTCATCGCAAGGATGTATTTGTTGGGACAAATATGTATGCCAATATGACAGAAAAGTCTCTTGATGTTATATCAGAAAATGACCAACCACAAATTGATGCACACATCAAAAAGGTGAAACAACGTCAAGAAGCACCGGTTGAATCTTTCACAACTAACCGTATCGCATCAGCTATTGAGACAGCAAGTAAAGGTGCTTCAATTAGTGAAATTTCAAAAGCATTTGGCAGAAGTGATGAAGCATTTCTTGAAGCTCAACCAATAGTAGCGACTCGTGGTTCAATTAAATTTGAAGAATTACGTGGGGCAACAAAACAATTTGAAAAAGAAAATGGTAAACCAATTCAAGTATTTTTAGCAAATCTAGGTCCAATTCCAGAACATAAAGGAAGAGCAGATTTTACAGCGGGATTCTTTGAAGTAGGTGGCTTTGAGGTACTGCGTAATAATGGTTTTTCTTCAGTTGAAGAAGCAACTGAGGCTGCAATTCAATCGGGTGCTGAGGTTACCGTAATTTGCGGTAAAGATGAGAGCTATCAAACAGATGCAGCCCCATTAGCAAGAGCAATTAAAGAAAACGCAAATAAAATGACTGTATTTGTAGCAGGACAACCGAAGGAAGAGGATGCAGTACGTTATAAAGAAGCGGGAGTGGCTGGATTTATCCACTTACGTTCAAATTGCTATGAGGTCCTTCGTAAGCTTCAAGTGGAGAAAGGGGTGGCTGAGTAATGACGAGACCAGATTTTACTCAAATGTCCTATATAGATAAAGTGACACCGAAATTAGAACAATGGCAAAAGGAAGCTAGTGAGCGTACTGGGAAAAGTATAGATGACTTGGAATTTAAAACGGTTGAAAAAATTAATGTGAAGCCTCTATATACAAGTGAGGATACAGAAGGAATGAAGCACTTAGATTATGTTGCAGGGATTGCTCCGTTTTATCGTGGTCCTTATCCAGCAATGTATAAGGCTCGTCCGTGGACAGTTCGACAGTACGCTGGCTTCTCAACAGCAGAAGAAAGTAATGCTTTTTATCGTCGTAACCTAGCCGCAGGACAAAAAGGGTTATCGATTGCCTTTGATCTTGCAACACATCGTGGCTATGATTCAGATCATTCTCGTGTAGTTGGTGACGTAGGGAAAGCAGGGGTAGCAGTCGATTCTATTTTAGATATGAAGATTCTATTTGATGGGATTCCACTGGACCAAATGTCTGTATCAATGACAATGAACGGGGCTGTGCTTCCTGTATTGGCATTTTACATTGTGGCGGCAGAAGAGCAAGGTGTGAAGCAGGAACAACTTTCAGGTACGATTCAGAATGATATTTTAAAAGAATATATGGTTCGTAACACATATATTTATCCTCCTGAGCCATCAATGAAAGCTATTGCAGATATTTTTGAATACACATCACAGCATATGCCAAAGTTCAACTCTATTAGTATCTCAGGCTACCATATGCAAGAGGCAGGAGCAACGGCTGATATTGAATTAGGTTATACGTTAGCAGATGGATTAGAATATGTTAAGACAGGACTAAAAGCGGGTATTGATGTAGATAAGTTTGCTCCTCGTCTTTCATTCTTCTGGGCTATCGGAATGAACTATTATATGGAAGTAGCAAAAATGAGAGCTGGTCGCCTTATTTGGGCTAAGCTAATGAAGCAATTCAATCCAAAGAATGAGAAATCTCTCGCACTACGTACCCATTCCCAAACGTCTGGATGGAGCTTAACCGAGCAAGACCCATTTAATAACGTAACGCGTACATGTATCGAAGCAATGGCTGCAGCTCTAGGGCATACACAGTCACTTCATACAAATGCACTTGACGAAGCAATTGCTTTACCAACAGACTTCTCAGCGCGTATTGCTCGTAATACACAGCTGTTCCTTCAGGACGAAACAGGTATTTGTAATGTACTTGATCCTTGGGGGGGATCGTATTATGTTGAATCCCTTACGGCTGAATTAGTTGAAAAGGCGTGGGCTCATATTCAAGAAATTGAAGAGTTGGGTGGAATGTCAAAAGCGATTGAAACAGGTCTTCCGAAAATGAGAATTGAGGAAGCAGCTGCTCGTAGACAGGCACATATTGATTCAGGTAAGGAATCAATTATTGGTGTAAATAAATACCGTCTTGAAAAAGAAGACCCGCTAGAAATTCTTGATATCGACAATACGGCTGTTCGTGAAGCGCAAATTCGTCGTTTAGAGAAGCTACGTGCTGAGCGTGATCAATCAAAAGTCGATGCAGCTCTTAATGCAATTACAAAAGCAGCTGAAACAGGTGAAGGAAATCTTCTTGAATTGGCAGTAGAAGCTGCTCGAGTAAGAGCAAGTCTCGGAGAAATTTCTGATGCATATGAAAAAGTAGTAGGGAGACATAAAGCCGTGATACGTTCAATTAGCGGAGTGTATAGTTCAGAATTTGGAGAGGAAGACCAAGTAAAAGTCGTTCGTCAAATGACAGATGAATTTGCTGAAAATGAAGGTCGCCGTCCTCGTATTATGGTGGCGAAAATGGGTCAGGATGGTCATGATCGTGGAGCAAAAGTTATTTCAACAGCCTTTGCAGATTTAGGTTTTGATGTTGATATCGGTCCGTTATTCCAAACGCCTGAGGAAGCTGCACTTCAAGCGGTTGAGAATGACGTACATGTCCTTGGCATGAGTTCTCTTGCAGCAGGTCATAAAACATTATTACCTCAAGTTGTTGAAGAGTTGACGCGCTTAGGTCGCGAAGACATTGCAGTTGTTATTGGTGGTGTCATACCTGCACAAGATTATGATTATTTAAAAGAAAAAGGTGCTGCTGCTATTTTTGGTCCTGGTACAGTCATTCCAGTTGCTGCTCAAAAGGTTCTCGAGGAAGTGAATCGTCGTTTAGGTTACGACGAGGAAGATAATGACTAACGATAAAAAGCGCCCAGAGTGGACTAACCCTTCTGAAGATACAGCTTTTACAAGTGAATATCTTCAAGGTGTCGAAGGGGGACACGACGGAATGTCAACAGGTGGAAGCAATAAAAATGTTAGTAAGCCTTCACCGAAAAGGCGGAAACTCACAGTCGAAGATTATGTACAGGGTGTGTTAGATGGTAATAGAGCGATTATTGCACAGGCGATTACATTAGTAGAAAGTAACTCTAGTAAGCATATGGAAATTGCACAAGAAGTATTGAAGAAGCTTATGCCTTATACAGGTAAATCGATTAGAATTGGGTTTACTGGTGTACCTGGTGCGGGTAAAAGCACTTTAATTGAGTCGTTTGGGACTATGCTTTGTGAACAAGAACATCGTGTTGCTGTACTAGCAGTGGATCCGTCTAGTAGTCTAACTAGAGGAAGTATTCTTGGTGATAAGACGAGAATGGAACAACTTTCTCGAAATCCCAATGCATTCGTTCGACCATCTCCATCAAGTGGTACATTAGGTGGCGTTACTAGAAAAAGTAGAGAAACGTTACTTATCTGTGAAGCAGCGGGCTATGATGTAATTATTGTTGAAACAGTTGGTGTCGGCCAAAGTGAAATCACTGTTCGTTCAATGGTTGATTTCTTTCTCGTTATCATGCTAACAGGTGCAGGAGATGAGCTCCAAGGGATGAAAAAAGGGGTCATGGAAATTGCCGATGCTATTTTTGTTAACAAAGCAGATGGAAGCAATAAACAGGCAGCTTTAAATGCAAGATCAGAATATAATCGATTGTTGCATTTTCTTCAGCCAGCAACTGAAGGCTGGGAGACACAAGCCTATACTGTTTCAGCCCTAACTGGTGAAGGGGTACCAGACATTTGGGAAGTCATTAATAAGTACAAAGATACAACAATGGCTTCTGGTCTATTTGAAGAAAGAAGACGAAATCAAACGTTAGATTGGGTTCATAGTCTAATTGAAGAGCAGTTAAAGGCAAGTTTCTATAACAATCCTACTGTAAAAGAAAAGCTACCAGACGTACAACAATTACTTTTACAAGGCAAGACATCGCCAACTCTTGCCGTCCAACAGCTATTAGATTTATATCAAAAATAGAAAAAGAGAAGAGACAAAGGAAGGCTGTTGAAAAAGTGTGATTCACTTTTCCAGCAGCCTTTTTAGCAGTTTCAGACTAAGGCTATTTTTTATCTTGGTTTTTTTCTCTTTTTTAGTTTTACCTATACATGATTGGGAATTATACATATATATATATAGTAGGATAAGTATGGATACCTGTGATGATTGTTTATGTACAACTTCCTAGTGGTATTCGAGTTACTTGGGAGTAATGTGAAAAACAACTTGCATAACTACTTATGGGAACTATGGAGGAGGGATGGGGTAAGATGAAAAGGCAAAAACAAAAACGTTATTTTAAAGGATTAGAAATCAAACAGAGTATGCTTGATTCTAAAAACTATTTACATTCTAATAAAGAGGATTTACTAGAATTTATTGAACATCTTATTGGTGAAAGGAATAGTCTAGTTGATATACTAGAGTATGTAAATAGTGGTGTTATGGTCACAAACCCTTCCCAACCTGATAATCCTATCATTTATGTAAACGATGAGTTTTTAAATATAGTAGGTTATAAGCTAGAGGAGGTACTAGGTCAAAATCCTAGATTTCTACAGGGAGAAGAAACGGATAAAGAGAAAACTTCTCGAATTAAAAAAGCGATCGATAATAATGAACCGATAAAAGAAGAAGTTATTAATTACCGAAAAGATGGGACAAAATTTTGGAATGAAGTAAACATTAGTCAGGTATATGATCAATTTGACAACTTGTCATATCATGTCGGACTTATACAGGATATAACGAAAAGGAAAGAAACTGAAGCAGAATTAGAGCTTGCTACTCTTGTATTTGATAATATGGAAGAAATCATTATCGTTATTGATGATGAGGGACAACTTCAATATGTCAATGATGCCTTTGAAAGAATAACGGGATATTCCCAACAAGAAATTGAAGGTAAACATATTAAGTTGTTTGGTACAAGAAGGCACCCCAAGACCTTTTATACAAATATTTGGAATCAAGTAGTCCAAGGGGGCAGATGGCAAGGTGAACTTTCGATACAAGTGAAAAGTGGCAAGGAGATTCTTCTTTCCTCGCAATTTAGAGCAATTTATGATGAGTCAAAGCAAGTGACAAAGTATATGAGTGTTTCTACTGATATAACAGGTAAAAAGGAATCGGAAGAGCGAATTAAATTTCTAGCATATCATGACTCGTTAACTAGCTTACCAAATCGAGAAAAGTTCAAAATGGAGTTAACTAATTCACTAGAAAATGATCGAACATGTGCTATTATATTTTTTGACTTAGACCATTTTAAACAAGTGAATGATACCCTAGGACATCATGCTGGTGACTTATTACTAAAAGAAGTTGCTAAACGTATTGAGAATGAAATTAGTGATATAGGTATGGTTGCTCGTATGGGCGGGGATGAATTTACTATTCTCATGCCGAATCAAAGTGAAGAGGTTGTTAGAGAAAAAGCAAGTAGAATAATAAAGAAAATCCAGTCTCCCTTTAGCATTATGAAAAGAAATGTGGAACTTACAACAAGCATGGGCATAAGTGTGTTTCCTGATGATGGGAATGATGTCATTTCTTTAATGAAAAAGGCTGATCAGGCGATGTATCACGCAAAACATGCAGGTAGAAATCAATATTGTTTCTGGAGGGAAGTCGATGAGTAATTGTTACAATTGTAGCTTTATCCCTGAATTAAAAGAACAGGGAACTATTATTTTCTATGAAAAGGGTGAGGGTCTTTTTCCTCTTTTAGAAAATAAAATTAAGAACCTTACATCAATAAGGAAAAGTCATGAATTACTCATTTGTAGCTATCAATCATTAGAACAGCTAACTAAAATAGTTGATACATTACATGATGAATTTGTGGAAGATAATTTAGCTAGTTTATACGGGACATGGGCAAGAGAATCAGACCAACTTGAGGAAGTTACTTATTTTCCAAGGATGTCACCATTCTCGCAGTTATATTCAAGGATTAAAAATAATAGCTATTTTACAATTATTAATAAGGGCTTATTTACTCAGCATATACAACCGATTATATCGTTACAATCAAGCTCGTTGTTTGGATATGAATTCTTACTTCGACCAAACAGTGAGGATGCTTTCTTTTCACCTGGACCATTATTTCATTTTTCACAGGAATCAGGTCTTCAATCCCTTTTAGATAGTCAGGCTAGAATGAAGTCTATTGAAGTAGGTTCGAAACTATTAGAAAAAGGAACAAAGAGATTTATTAATTTCCTTCCATCCTCTATATATGACCCCAATCATTGTTTAAAGAGTACATTTACAGCAGTAGAGAAGTACAATGTCGAACCAGAGGACTTAATTTTTGAAGTCGTTGAAACTGAAAAAATTAAAGACATAACTCATTTGAAAAAAATTTTCCAAGCATATCAAAAACACGGGATAAACGTGGCATTAGATGATTTAGGAGCAGGGTATGCGACTTTAGATGTTTTAAGAAAACTTAAGCCAAACTATGCAAAAATTGACCGAGCTCTGATTGACTATTGTGATACTGATGAATTGAAACAGAAGAAAATAGCTGATATTATACAAATTGCTAATGAATATAACATTGTCCTGTTAGCTGAGGGTATTGAAAGAAAAGAAGAATTGCTCTACTGCAAGGAGCAAGGGATAGATCTCGCTCAGGGCTACTATATTGGAAAGCCTCAGCCGAAACCAGTTACTGACCTGGGACATCTTATATAAATGTAAAATTAAAAATAAAAAATTAAATGTCTCTTTAGCTGAGATAGTGGTACACTATATCTTATCTGACAGTAATATGTGGGAATGATAGAAGCTAAAAGGAGACTTAAGAATGTCTACAGAAAAGAAGAAAGTTTCATTACAAGAGGCAATTAAACAAAAGCTAGCAGAAAAGAAACAAGCTCAAGCTGCAGGAAAAGCAAATGGTTGGGTTAGCTCAAACCAAACGATGAAAAGCCAACAAACAAAAAAGAGTAATAATCAACGCAAGCGTAGAGGCGTATAATAGAAATAAGGTTGAGATACAAGTCTTCAATAGAGGCTGGGACACAAGGTCAAACGGACCTTGTGTCCCAGCCTCATTTTAATGTATTCTTAAGGCAAGAAAGCTCCTCATCAGTTAGATAACGCCATTGCCCTACCTCTAGATGTTCACTTGTTATATTCATAATTCGAACCCTCTGAAGTCTTACCACTTTATACCCGAGCACTTTACACATTCTTCTAATTTGTCGATTAAGTCCCTGTGTCAAAATAATCGAAAAGACATGTTCATCTATTTTTGTAACAATACATGGATTCGTAATTGTAGAAAGAATTTTAACGCCATTAGACATTCCCTTAATAAAATCACTATTGATCGATTTATCTACTGTTACAATGTATTCCTTCTGGTGATTATTTTCTGAACGCATCATTTTATTAACTATATCACCATCATTCGTGAGAAGAATTAATCCTTCAGAGGCTTTATCTAATCTCCCAACGGGAAAGACTCTTGTAGGAAAATTAATATAATCAATAATATTATCTTTTACTAGCTTTTGAGCTGTGCATGTAATTCCAACCGGTTTGTAAAATGCTAGGTAAATGCTTTCTTCCTTCATAGGAATTGGTTTATGATCAATTAGGACAGTATCTCCTGGTTCTACTGAATCACCAGGCACACAAGTCTTACCGTTAATTGTTATTCGCTTTGCATCAATTAGCCGGTCCGTTTCTCGTCTTGAACAATAGCCAGTTAAACTGATATATTTATTAATTCTCAAAGTGACGTTCCTTTCGATTGTTAATTTTTACATGCATTACTTAAAGGCCGCTAAAAAAGTGAAAATCACACTTTTTTAACGGCCTCTGATAATAGGACATCCTTTTTTGTGGTTAGAACTCTATAAATTTTGTACTTGTTAATTTTTTACGTTTTTACATGTAAACCCTTGTTTCTCTAACATTGAAGCAATGTCTTTAAAATAAGGTTTCTTATAGAAGGTTGACACTCGCTCTGACCATGTATGAGCTGCACTACCATTTGAACGTTCTGACGAATCAGCTTTGATGGTTTCATCGTATTGATTCACGATGTCTTTTAAATCGTGATTGTATGTTTCCTGATGATAAACAGCTTCCATTGGAAAACGAGGCTTTTGATTTGGTACATCTGCAGCATACCCAACACATAGTCCTGAAATAGGTATTACGTATTTAGGCAAATTTAGTAACTCAATGACCTCATGAGGATTACGTCTGATCCCGCCAATTGGTACTGTACCTAGACCTAATGATTCAGCTGCAGCAATTGCATTACCCATCGCTACCTCCAAACAAAATAGTTTAGTTAGCTGGTCGTGAAAAAATAGAAACTTTCCCATCTTTAGGGGAGAAGTATGCCACTAATAATATCTCTTTTCTCGTAATGGTTTCAGTATTTAGATAGCTTTCTATATCGATTGGAAGGACTTCAACCATTGTATGCTTATGAAGTTCTTTTTCAGTTAATTGTAAATTTGCAAACTCCGTTGAGATAGCTAGTGGGTTTTCAGCTAACTCTTTTAAGAAACGTGATTGTTCATCTTTAGATAGTGAAAAAGTCCACCAAGTTTTACGTGGCTTATGCTTTTGATTTTTAAAGAAATCATAAATCATTAAGCTTTTTGCGACATCATGGTCTAGAGAAGACTGAGTTTGAAGAAACTGTGATAAACGTCTAAATAAGTCTTCTAATTGATGGCCAATTCTAGACCAACCTTGTTCTTCCCAGTAGTCTCCAAATAACTGAAAGAAATCAAATGGAGATTCGAATTCTTTTTCAACTAAATAGTGAATCGTTTCATCCATTCGGTGATCATTCCAATACTTTTCAAGAACATCTTCTACTCGCTTAATTCGAACAATATCAGAAAATGATAATACATTGTTTCCTAGAATTTCGTACGGAGAGTTTTCCATGTAAATATAGTTGTGGTCTTCAGCACGAAGACGAACACCAGTCCCACGTAGCATTTTTAAGAAGCCTAGCTGTAATTCTTCAGGTTGTAGAGCAAACACATCATTAAATGTTTTTCTAAATGAATCATAATCTTCCTCTGGTAAACCAGCAATTAGATCTAAATGTTGGTCAATTTTTCCACCCTCTTTGACCATTGTTACAGTACGTGAGAGCTTTTCAAAATTTTGCTTTCTTTTCACTAACTCATTCGTAGCATCATTAGTTGATTGAACTCCTACTTCAAATCGGAAAATTCCAGGTGGAGCATGAGTATTTAAGAATTCGAGTACTTCAGGTCTCATAATGTCTGCAGTTATTTCGAATTGAAAAACACAGCCACTATGGTTATCAATTAAAAATTGGAACATATCAAGGGCAAAGTCACGATTGATATTGAAAGTACGGTCAACAAATTTAATTAATTTTGCTCCGTTTTCTATTAAATAAAGAATATCAGATTTGACTTGGTTGATATCAAAATAGCGAACCCCTACTTCGATAGAAGAAAGACAAAATTGACAGCTGAACGGACAGCCACGACTAGTTTCAAAGTACGTAACTCTCTTTCCAAGACCATCTATATCCTCTTGGAAACGATAAGGAGTTGGGTAATCTTTTAATTCCGGCTTTGTGCTATGTGGGTTAATAACGACCTCATTGTCGATTTTAAGCCCAATACCAGGGACGTTTGAATAGTTCTGTTCACCTTGAATTTCTTCTAATAGAGCTTTAAATGTGACTTCACCTTCACCTATTACGATAAAATCAACAGCTGGAACACGCTCTAACCAAAAAGCTGTATCGTATGACACTTCTGGACCACCTAAGACAATTTTCATTGAAGGTTTAACTTTTTTTAGCATATCAATTACTTTAATTGTCTCTTCAATGTTCCAAATATAACAGCTAAAGCCTACTACATCAGGGTTTCTACTATATATATCAGAAACGATGTTCATTACAGGGTCCTTAATTGTAAATTCAACCATTTCTACAGGAAAATCAGGCTCTGCATATGCTTTTAGACAACGTAAAGCCAGACATGTATGAATATATTTTGCATTTAATGTTGTAATTACTGTTTTCACTTCATAATCCCTCTATTCTATTTCACTCATTGCATAGAGGTGTAAAAAAAGGCAAAATACGACCTAATTCTACAACCTCTATAGATGATAACATATTTTCCTTGCATACCCTAATGACTGATTGATATGGTTAGATGGATTGAATAAAGAAAGGAATTTGATACGATGACATTCTTGCTTTCACCGTTTATTTACTTTTTGTTGTTTAGTGTATTTCTTGTTGGGTTAGGTTTTATTTTTTCTTTTGTAATAATAAAAATTCTACGTAAGTTAGGAAAGGAAAATAATAAGGTTTGGGAACGAGTTGCTTCTGTCCTAATGGTTTTGTTTATCGCAGTAGGGTATTTTGGATTGAACGGAGCATTTGTACATAATGTAAATACCGATGATCTTGTTATTACTCCAAGTAAGCTGCTTGATGTTTCGAATAATCAACGCCTGTTGACGACTGAACCGTTTGCGATAGTATACGGAATTTATCGAGAATACGGTTACCTTAGAGACATTCAAAGTGATGAAGGTACAATACGTGTAAGAATGAAAATTGACGATTATCGACCACTTTTCGATTGGCATCTAGAGAAGAAAGAGGAAGGTATAATAGAAGCTGAAAGAGAGAGCATTCTAAATTTAGATATGTATTATGAAGAAATCATTGATGAGCGTATATCCGAATTAAAAGCAACCTCCATCGATATAGAAGAAATAGAGAATAAACTAAACCAAGATTTTTCTTCATTAACTTTTGAATTGGTAAAAATGAATTGAAAACGTTAAAACACTCTTTAATATTTACTTAGTAAAGAGTGTTTTTTTAAAAGCTGAAAATAACTAAGAATGCTTGACCCTACCGTTAGAATAGATAATAGAGTAAATGGGATGACAGATACTATTAGGATTAGACAATAAGTGTAGCGTTACAACTGTAGGAACTGAAATTGGATATCTTTCAGCCAACACAATCATTTCTGACTTCCGAAACATATTATTAACTTTAGGAAACCTAGGGAATTATTGCAAGGGGATAGCATTATTTTCATTCCGCAGAAATAGAATTATAGAGCGTGAAAATTATCCTACCATTTTACTGAAGCTATTAGAGAAAAGTATATTCATCTCACCTTACTAGTTTACTAAAACGCTTTAATTAGCTAAACATGGTAAAATTTTTGTTTACAAATTGTACAAAACTGTTATATCATAATACTCATAAAAGTTAGAAAATTTAAACAAATGATAGGGGGAAAGTAATAATGAAAAAGTGGAAAAAGATTCTTGGACTTGCAATCGTAAGTGTAATGGCTTTAACTGCCTGTGGTACAGAGGATGCAGGAACACCTGCAGAGGAAGAAGCTCCGGATTCTACTGAAGAATCGCCGGCTACACAAGAGGAGCAACAAGTATTTGCTATTGGGGCTACACAAATTGTGGAACATCCATCACTAGATGCGGCCTTTGAAGGGTTTAAAGCTGCTATAGCTGATGCTGGACTTGAGGCTACATATGATTTTCAAAGTGCTCAAGGCGACCAAAATAATAACAACACAATTGCTCAAAAATTTGTAGCAGATAATGTGGATTTAATTTTCGCTAACTCTACCCCAAGTGCATTAGGTGCACTAAATGTAACTGATGATATTCCTATTATCTTTACATCTGTTACTGATCCTGTAGGTTCTGGACTTGTTTCTGCTATGAACGAAGCTCCAGGTGCAAATATTACAGGCGTAAGTGATTTACATCCAGAGTCAATTCAAAAAACAATTGATTTCATTGATAAAAACTTCGAAGGTTCTAAGGTTGGTTTGATTTACAATTCAGGGGAACAAAACTCTGTTACACAAACTGAAAGTGTTGAGGCTGCTGTTGAGGGAACATCTCTTGAAGTTGTAAAACGTACTGTTTCAACTTCAGCTGAAGTTCAACAAGCTGCTGAATCGTTAGTTGGTAATGCTGATGTGTTCTTCGTAGTAACTGATAACACTGTTGTATCTGCTTTAGAAGTAGTAATCGGTGTAGCAAACGATTACGGTATTCCATTAGTAGTAGGTGAGCCAGATTCTCTTAAACGTGGTGGTTTTGCAACGTATGGTATTGATTACTACACTATTGGTTACCGTGCTGGGGAAATGGCTGCAGCGGTATTAAAAGGTGAAAAGTCTCCAGGTGAGATCGGGGCAGAGTTCCCACCAGATATGCAATTATTTATCAACAAGGAAGCTGCTGAGCTTCAAGGTGTTGAATGGAATGACGAGTGGGAACAATTAGCTGAATTTCTAGAAACTGAAACAGAATAAGTAATATGATTTTCAGGAAAGTGGTCGGTATAATACTGACCACTTCCATTTACATAGTAGAGGTTAGTAATATTTTTATAATCTTTAACAAATAATGCCGACATAGTCGGACCTCATGGAAAGGAAGGGGATTGATGAATGTTTATTTCTATATTTGGTTCAATTGAATCTGGTATTATCTATGCAATTATGGCACTAGGAGTGTACCTCTCCTTTCGAATTCTTGACTTTCCCGACTTAACGGTTGACGGGAGCTTTGTGACAGGGGCAGCAGTTGCTGCAATGCTTATTATTAGCGGTTACCCTCCGATTATTGCTACGTTATTAGCAGTTGTTGCAGGTTTCCTTGCTGGTTGTGTCACAGGGATACTCCATACTAAGGGTAAGATAAACCCTTTACTATCAGGTATTTTAATGATGATTGCATTGTACTCTATTAATCTAAGAATAATGGGTCGACCTAACTTGCCATTATTAAGCGAAACGACGATTTTCAAGCAGTTAACTCAAATTTGGCAAACGCTTCCATTTGATGGATGGCTCAATTCTTTCCTAATGTTATTCGGCTTGACTCATGTTCCACGTACATGGGTAATCTTAATTTTTGCTACAATTGTCACATTACTTATTAAATTCTTAACTGACTATTTCTTAAAAACAGAAGTCGGACTTGCGCTACGTGCAACAGGGGATAACCAGAAAATGATTCGTAGCTTCTCTGCTAATACAGATTGGTTAATTATCTTAGGTCTAGGTATATCAAATGCTTTTGTGGCACTATCAGGGGCCCTCATTGCCCAATACGGTGGATTTGCTGATGTAGGTATGGGTATTGGTATGATTATTATTGGTTTAGCTTCAGTTATTATTGGTGAAGCTCTATTTGGAACAAAGACAATTGTTAGGACAACGCTTGCTGTAATTGGCGGTGCAATAATTTACCGTATTGTTGTAACTCTTGCTCTGCGTGTAGAGTTTTTAGAAACGGGAGATATGAAGTTAATTACCGCTCTTATTGTTATTGCAGCATTAGTAACACCAAAAGTCATTGATGCAAGAAGAGACAAGAAGAGAAAACAGAGGAAGCGAGCTCTTTTATCGGGAATGTCTAGTGGAAATAACGGTGATGGAGGGAAGTCTAATGCTACAACTTGACAATATTAGTATTACATTTAATGAAGGAACTCTAGATGAAAAGAAAGCATTACAACAAGCTAACCTAAAATTAGCTCATGGTGACTTCATTACTGTTATAGGTAGTAATGGTGCTGGTAAGTCAACTCTGATGAATACTATTTCTGGTACGATTATGCCTGATGTAGGAGATGTTCTAATTGATGAAAAAAATGTAACGCATTTACCTGAATATAAGCGTTCAACTTATATTGGTAGGGTATTTCAGGACCCCATGGCTGGTACAGCACCGACTATGACAATAGCAGAAAACCTAGCAATGGCTTATTCTAGAAATAAGAAAAGAACATTTAAGGTTGGGGTAAATAAACAACGAAAAGAAATGTTCCGTGAATATCTAGAAACGTTAAATCTAGGTCTAGAAGACCGTTTGACTGCTAAGGTTGGATTACTATCTGGGGGAGAGCGCCAAGCTCTATCTCTATTAATGGCAACATTTACTGAACCGAAAATCCTACTATTAGATGAGCATACTGCAGCACTAGATCCATCTCGTGCTGAGTTGATCACAAAAATTACAGGGGAAGTAGTAAAGAAATTTAACTTAACTACGCTAATGGTTACACACAATATGCAACAGGCTTTAGACCTTGGAAATCGATTAATTATGATGGATAAAGGACAAATTATTTTTGATGTAAAAGGTGAAGAGAAGCAAAAGCTAACAATCGAAAAGCTTCTACAAGAATTCCAACGAATCCGTGGAAAGAAAATAGAAAGTGATAAGGCTGTATTAGGATAAGATGTTTAATGTAAAATAGGTAGGGGCAATGAGTGTAGGGAGTGGAATCCTATGCTTATTGCCTGTTTCTTGATATTAAAGAAGGATGTGAAGAGTCATGCGTTTTGTTTCGTTTAAATTAGGTGAAGTAGAAAGTTACGGTGTACTAACAGATGATAAGGAAAAAATCGTTGATATTAGGCAAGCACAGTTTCAGATGAAAAGAGAAGTAAATCTACCAGACACTTTATTAGGTTGTATAGAGATGGGGAATACATTTATCAATGAAGTCTCAAAAGTAATGAACTGGACGAAGGAACAGCTAGAAAATAACTTTATTTATGATTGTAGTGATGAAAAAATTAACGTATTAGCTCCTATTCAAAAGCCTCGCAAAAATATCTTTTGTGTAGGGAAAAACTATGCAGCACATGCAATTGAAATGGGGAGTGAAAAGGATATCCCTGATGCACCGATTATCTTTTCAAAAGCTCCAACAACTGTGATTGGTACGGAGCAAGCGATTCAACGTCATGCAGATGTGACGGATGAGCTTGATTATGAAGGTGAAATTGCAGTTATCATTGGTAAGAAGGGGAAAGCAATTAAGAAGGAAGAGGCCTATGATTACTTGTTTGGTTATACGCTTATAAATGATGTGACTGCTCGAGACTTACAACGGCGACACAAGCAATTTTTATTAGGAAAAAGTATGGATAGTTCTTGCCCCATGGGACCTTGGATTACACATAGAAGCCTTGTAGAGGATGGAGCTAATTTACATATAGAAACAAAGGTAAATGGTGAATTGAGACAACAAGGCAATACTGCTCAATTTATTTTTGACATCCCAACGATTATTTCAACTATTTCTCAAGGGACAACACTTGAACCAGGGGATATCATTGCTACGGGTACACCTGCAGGAGTTGGAAGTGGATTTACACCACCTAAATTCCTAAATGAAGGAGACAGTGTAGAGATAAAAGTTGATGAATTAGGGGTATTACGAAATGTAATTAAGTAGATAAAAAGGAAAGGGGCTGTCTCAACCAAAAGAGATCCCCTTTCTTTTTTTATAGTGTTTATTATTATTCCACCGGGAGCATAAGTGGGAACTCCCATACAATATCTTGTAAACGGTGTCTAGTAAATTTGAGTGAGAATGTAGGTGGTATGTTGTTAGTAAAGGTATAGGTAGCTTGCATTTGGTTTACTTCTTGATTTACGTCAGTCGATGAAAAGGCTGGAAAGATTTCTTCCCCATCATAAATCATTGATACTTCTAACCCACGAATATCGTGTACATCTCCAATTTTAACTGATAGCTTGTTTTCTTCGGTTTTTAATTCTCCTATCGTCATATCATTCTTTGTTAGTAAATTAATGTCTTCTGATATATTTTCAAAGATTATGTCTCGAGAATAATATAAAGGTTTAATAAAGAATGATAAGTTTATCTTTTCTTCATTTGAATCAAGCTTAGGTGTGAAAAATTGCTTGAAAGCTAGAGTTCCCTCTGGCAATGGTTCACCGTTTTCATCATTTGTTACTATTTCCTTTGATAGGCTAGTGTATTCAGTTCCATTATTATCTTTAAGTATATTAAGTAATGAAAAGTCAAAGTTATCTTTTGTAAGTTTAGGACCATCTAGATGTGAAATTTCAAATAATAGATAAAATCCTTCTGAATCATTAATGACAGTATGCTCTGTACCTTGATATGAGACATGTAAACGTTGATTATTATTTTCTGTGATAACAGAAGGTAACTCATTGGTATTTGTATTGTAACATCCTGCTAGTGTCATCATGGACAATATACCTAGTAATAATAGTCTAATCATAAAGCACCTCGAAGATCTCTATATAAGTTTGATATATATACTATTTTAGCACTAAATCGTAGAGAATTGAGAAATAAATTAGTAGAGATAGAAAGTAGCTTATCACATGTGTAAATAAACGATAAAAAAGCACTAGGAAAGGTCCTAGTGCTAGATTTGAATTATTTTGAAGTAACGACTGTTTTGTCCGTTTTCTTTTGAGGTACATCTGGTAACTCATTAACTGAAACAACTTGATCTGTTTTCTTTTGAGGTGGTGTCCAGTATTGTTCATTTCCAGGAAGGTCATCAAACCATGCAGCATCCTTAGGACAGTCAAGGACCATAAACTTTCCATACTCATTATCTCTTGATTGATGATACTTCAAGTAAGCTTTTCCATCTTCAATTGCTAAAATTTCAATTTTCCCAGAAGTATGACTCATTGATAGGCGAACACGCTTACCAAGACCTGAAGTTTTTCCTTTTGCTTGTTCAACAATGTTATATGCTTCCTCAAGTGAAAGTACAAAGTCATTGTTTCCAGCAACTGGTCTATTAATGAAGAAGTAGTAAGGCGTAACTCCTGCCCATGAAAGCTTGTCAAGTAATTCTCCTAGTACATTCGGATCATCATTGATTCCTTTAAGTACTGGTGTTTGATTGACAACAATTGCTCCTGCATCATGTAAAGCTTGGAAGCCTTTCTTTGCTTCAGGAGTTATTTCTACTGGGTGATTTATATGTGCCATTACATAAATTCGTTTTTCTGGAGTAGAGTTTTCACGAATTAGTTGAAGAAGTTCTTCATCTTCATAGATTCGCATTGGATTAAATACAGGCATTTTTGAACCAAGTCGAATAATTTTTACATGGTCAATTGCACGTAGTCTTTCAATAATATATTTTAATTTTTTCGTTGCTAGAATAAGAGAATCTCCACCTGTTAATAATACGTTGTTAATTTCAGGTGTACGCTCAATGTACTCTAGGCCTGGTTCTACGTCAGACATCGCTTCTTTAACATCGTTACGGAATAGACGTTTGCGGAAACAGTATCTACAGTATGCTCCACATACTTCTGAAACAATTAGAAGAGCTGTTGTCTTATATTTGTGCTGACAACCAGGAGCAACATAGTTCGTGTCTTCATCGGAAGCATCCCAGCGCCCATACTCGCTCAATTCACCTTCGTTTGGAATTACTAATTTACGTATAGGATCGTTCGGATCGTTCCAATCAATGAGGTTTAAATAGTATTCATTTACTCGGAATACAAACTTATCAGTAATCTTTTTTAATCTTTCACGTTCAGCCTCTGGAATGTCTTTAATCTTATCAATGTTCATGATGTATTTTGGCTGCGCCATACTATCACCTTCCCCGACTAATTTTAGTGGATAAATATAGTGAAAACACTATTTTATCTATTCTTATAATAAATCTTAACAAGATTAGTATACCAATAAAGGTTAAAAACCGTCAAAAAAGAAAGAATTACTTTATATGAAACATAAAAATGAAGGTATTTATTCATTTTTTACTGATTTTTATTAAAAATGAAAGTTGACTTATCCCTATTTTCGGTATGTGAAGGAAAAATTTCATTAGAATGAGATGGAGCTTTATTAAACTTAAAAAGTAATCAAAAATGGGCATTGAAATGAAGCCTATATTACATAAAAACATTACATGATGAAAGCTATTATTCATATAATATAAAAAATGAATTAATTACTTCACAAACAAATGTGTTTCGTGTATTATGAAATAAATAATTCATGATATATCATAAAAGAAATAAAAATTTCTTAAAGTGAGGGAACAAAAATGGCAATCAGGAAGGTCGAGCACCCAATTCTTAAGTTCATGGAACGTACGAAAATGTCTCGTCAGTTTATGGAAAAAGCAAAAGAAGTAATGCCTGGAGGAGTAACAGCTAATATTAAGTATTTTGCTCCCTATCCTATAGTAATGAAGAAGGGGAACGGCGCATATGTAACTGACGTTGATGGAAATGAGTATATTGATTATCTTCTTTCTTATGGTGCTCTTATGTTAGGACATGGACATAAAGAAATAACAGAAGCGGTGAAAGACCAATTAGACCAAGATGGAACATGCTTATTTGGTACACCTCATCAACTAGAATACGAGATGGGTAAGAAGCTACAAGAGCACTATCCAAGCTTAGAGCTTTTAAGATATACAAATTCAGGGACTGAAGCGACACTTTTATCACTTAGATTAGCTGCTGCTTATACTGGTAAGCATAAAATTGCAAAGTTTGAAGGGCATTATCATGGTGGATATGACCAAGTTCTATTAAGTGTAAATCCTCCTGTACAAGAAGCTGGTCCTAGTGAAAAGCCCAATGCTGTTATTGAATCAAGGGGAGTAGACCCAAATCAACTAGATAATACAATTATTCTTCCTTTCAATGATTTTGAAGCGTGTGAAAATATTCTTAAGGAGAACCAAAATGATATAGGAGCATTAGTTCTTGAGCCGGTACAAGGTGGTTTCATTCCGGCAGAGCAAGAGTTTATGGATGGAATTGGTAAACTAACAAAAGAGTTAGGAATAGTGTTAATTTTTGATGAAGTAAAAACAGGATATCGATTAGGATTAGGTGGAGCACAAGAAATTTATAATATAACGCCGGACTTAACAACGCTTGGAAAAGTAATTGGAGGAGGCTATCCAATAGGAGTTGTTGGAGGTAAAAGGGAAATCATGATGGTGAGTGCACCGTCTGTAGCTTCTGACGTATTTGATTCTAGTCAAAGTAAGAAATCATCAGCGAAGGATGTTCTCTTCCATAGCGGTACCTATAATGGTCATCCAACGATTTTAGCTGCAGGGCTTGCGACAATTAAGGTATTAGAAAGAGAATCAGAGAAGGTATTTGACGTGACAAACATCTTGAAAAGTCGCCTTGAAAAACTCTTTAAGAGTAAGGGAATTCCGATGAAAGCGGTTGGCATAGGGTCAATTTTTAGTGTAGTATTAACTAATAAAGATAAAATCAGAAACTATCGAGACCTTCAAGAAACTGATTTAGTAACTAGGAAAGAGATGGACATATACCTATTAAATGAAGGTATATACACAAAGCCTCTAAATCGGTATTCTGTATCAACTGCCCATTCGTTGAAGGAAGTAGAACTTACTGTCGCAGCTTATGAGAGAGTGTTGACAAAAATGTTTGGAGGATCTCGTTTCTAAAGGATGAGATGCCCATGCTTCAAAGTGAAGTGTATAATCGGATCATTGAAAATCAAGACAGAATGAGTAAATCTCAAAAGAAAATAGCAAGCTATTTAATTAATAATACGGAAACAGCTCCCTTTTTAACCGCTTCAAAGTTAGCCAAAAATGTTGGTGTTGGGGAAGCAACAGTGATTCGTTTTGCTGTCTTTCTTGATTACAAAGGTTATCCTGATTTACAAAGACATTTACAAGAGGCCTTGAAACGTAAATGGACGTCTGCAGAGGTATTCGCAAGAACAACTGATGCAACTGATGTACCAGAAAGTGCATTAAAGGAAATACTTTCTGATGATATTCAAAATCTAAAAACAACGTTGCAACAAATCGAACCAGAAGTTTTTCAACAGGCTGTGCAAGATATTGTTAAGGCGAAGCGAATTTATATCATTGCATATCGTAGCGCCACTAGTCTAGGTTTGTTTTTAGAGTTTTATTTAGATTTAGTTCTTCAAAATACTGAAATGGTTCGTAAGGCTGATGGTGTTTCAGAACATTTGCTAGATTTAACAGAAGAAGATTTAGTAATCGGATTTGGTTTTGCTCGTTACACAAAACGGACAGTCGAAGTGATGAAGTATGCAAAGCAACGGGGGGCTAAGACATTGGTAATTACAGATCATCTCATGTCACCCCTCGTACCATACGGTAATAGAACATTATTAGCGGCAACGGAAATTAACTCATTTATTGATTCTTTTTCTGCACCATTAAGTATTGTAAGTGCACTTATTACAGCGGTTACTCGTTCAGAGCAGAATAAAGTTGAAACAAGGCTGAATCAGCTTGAGGACCTTTGGGATAACTTTGGTGTTTTTCATGAATGAATTAAATTTCATGTGATTGGAAAAACTGGTTTGCAAGTGAAGAATACGTGGTATTGAAGTGTAACTAGTTAAAGGAGGAAGATGTAATGTCTATCCAACTAAAGCTAATGATACACAAAATAATAAAGAAATTAAAGGTTAGAACAGAAAGGCGATCAGGCTTTTCACAGCAAGAGGAATGGTTAGATAATAACAACGAATATGCTGTCATGTTAGACTATGAAATTCGCTCCAAGATTGTGTAAATATAAAGACCAAAGCCCCATTCAGTTGAATGGGGCTTTCTTATGGCTTAGGAAATTAATAAATACTTAAGCTGTGGATAAGTGAAAGCTAATTCAAAGAAGGGCAATGGCTCCGCCCACTACGCGTATAGCGCCAAGAAACCCACTTGTCACTATACTTAGCCATAAAAATACACCCCAGAAGTCAGATTCTAACTCTAACTTTTGGGGTGCAGTTCAAACAGGTAGTGGCTCCACACATTGCTTTAAACAAAAGACCGCTTTGCGTTTTTTGTCCTGTTAGGCAAGTGCATTTTCTTGTTTGTTATTTTTACTGCGTAGATATTGTACAATCCCGATAATAATGAGTAAGCCAAGCCCTGGTAACGAAATTAAAAGATTTCCAGGATATACAAGCATAATACCAGCTACTAGAAGTAAGATACGCTCAATGACTGATGGATTTGTAATAAAGTAATTCATCATACAAGCACTTATTGCCAACATCCCTAAAAGAGCGGTGACTAGAACAGGAGTTAATGTCATAAATGTTGCGTCTTCTAAGACTAATACAGGATTATATACCAATACATACGGTATGATAAAACCTGCAATCGCCAGTTTTAAGGCAGTGACCCCGGATTTCATTGGATTGGCCTTGGCTATCCCGGCTCCGGCGTATGCTGCGAGACATACAGGAGGAGTAATATCGGCTACAATCCCAAAGTAGAATACAAACATATGTGCAGCAATTACAGGTACATCAAATGCAATTAATGCTGGTGCTGCCATTGATGCTGTAACTACATAGTTAGCAGTTGTTGGTAAACCCATTCCAAGTAAAATACAAGCAATCATAGTAAAGAAAAGGATTAAAAAGAAGCTCCCACCAGCTAATTGTAAAATTCCACCGGCAATTTTACCACCTAAGCCAGTTAAAACTACGATACCAACAATAATCCCTGCAGTCGCACAGGCTGCAATAACTGGTAAGGCAACTCGTGCACCTTGCTCAAGGGCATCAACCATATCACGAATACCCATTCTTGTGTCTTTACGTAATAAACTTACTAGGAAAGCAGCTGCTATCCCCCATAATGCTGCATAGGTAGCAGTAAATCCACTTAATAGCATCCCGACAATAACGATAAGTGGGAGCATTAAGTCCATACGTTTTATTAGACCTTTAAAGCTAGGCAATTGGTCTTTCGGTAGTCCTTTAATTCCCATTTTTTTTGCTTCAAAGTGAGTACCCATGAATACCCCTGAAAAGTAGAGAAGCGCAGGAATTAAGGCGATAATGATGATTTCACTATACGGAATTCCTGTATACTCAGCCATGATAAAGGCTGCAGCGCCCATAATTGGTGGCATAATCTGTCCACCAGTTGATGCTGATGCTTCAGCAGCTGCTGAAAACTCCGGTTTAAAACCGGCACGCTTCATCATAGGAATAGTGAATGAACCAGAGCCTACAGTATTAGCTACAGAACTTCCGGTTACCATCCCTTGTAGAGCACTTGCAGAAACAGCTGCTTTCGCTGTTCCACCAGTCATACGACCAGTTGCGCCAAAGGCTAAATCATTGAAAAACTTTCCGATGCCTGTTTTCGTTAACATGACCCCAAAGAATAAGAATAGATAGATAAATGTAGAAGATATTTGAATTGGAATACCAAATATTGCTTCCGTTGAGAAAAACATTCTTGTCATCAATCTTGAAAAATCAAATCCTGCATGACCAAACACAGGAATTCCTCGCCCCCATAAACCATATGCGAGTGCAAGGGATGCAATAATAACGATAGGCAATCCAACAGCCCTTCTAGTTGCTTCTAAAAGTAGAAGAACCCCTGCTGCAGCAACGATAATATCTAGATCGGTAAACCCTCTAATAATTGCTTCACGAACAAGTCTGTCATAGTTAAAAACAATGTAGAAGTTTGCTCCCATTGCAGCTAGAGCCAAGACTACATCATACCAAGGGACGCCTGACTTTTTTAGGAATGACCGTTTTGCTGGATAGAGTATATAAATTAGTGCAAGAGCACTACCAAGGTGAATTGCACCTTGTATTAATGAAGTATAGGGTCCGTTTAAGGCAGTATATAATTGGAAAACGGTTAATGAGATACCTAAAATCGAGACGACCCAGGCCCATTTTTTTAAGTTCGTTCGATAAGCAGACTCCTTATCATACTTAGCCAATAAATCTGCTTCATTTTTAGTTTCGTTAGACATACGGTCACCACCTTTACTAATAATCATCCACGAAAAAGAAGGAGTCATTCTTTTATATTAAGAATAATAAGACCACTACGTTATGATTCCACTTTTTCGTCGATTTACTAAAAGTTTTTTAGCTAGAAAAAAGACCGGACACCTTGATGCCCGGTCCTAATAAAAAATTAGAACAATTTTTTATTAGTCAATTAAACCGATTTCTTTAAAGTATCTTTCAGCTCCAGGATGGAACGGTAGACCTTCAGAACCATTTAACACGTTGTCCATAGTCATATGAGCACCTTGAGCATGTGTCACTTGTGCTGCATTTTCATATAGACCTTTAGTGATTTCATAACCTAGGTCTTCACTAATTTGACTTGTTGAACCAACAAGGATTGCATAAGCAGTGATTGTACTTACTGGTGCATCTAAAAATTCGTACGCATCAGCAGGGATTTCTAAGTGAGCATAGCCACTGTTTTCTTCAACGTAAGCTAATGCTTCACCATCTACTGGGAGAATTACAACATCACGTTGTAACGCTAATTCAGTTACGCTACCAGCTGGTAAACCTAATAATCCAAAGCTAGCATCTAAGTTTCCATCTTGTAAACGACCAGCAGCATCACCGAAGCCTTCTTCAAATGCTTGATAGTCACCATCTTCAATACCATAAGCAGCAAGGATTAGTTTAGCAGCAGCTTGAGTTCCACTTCCTGGTGGTCCAATAGCTACTCGTTTACCTTCAAGTTCAGAAATTGAAGTAATTCCTGTACCTTCAGTAGTAAGAACTTGCATTACTTCAGGATAAATATGACCGATGAAACCAAAGTTCTCAACTGGTAAACCGTCAAATTCTCCTTCACCATTGTAGGCATCTAAAGCTGGTAAGTGAACAGACATACCTAATTGCATTTCACCACGTGAAATTTGTGCTAGGTTGTCAACAGAAGCTCCAGAAGATACGGCACTTACGTTAAACCCTTCGAATTCAACGTGCTCATTCATGATGTTTGCCATTTCTTGTCCTAATGGGTAGTACGTACCACCTGTACTTCCAGTACCTAATTGTAGGTCTGTACGGAAGTCTTCAGCAATTTCTGGAGTATCTGTGTCTTCTCCAGCTCCTGTGTCTGGTGTTTCATCAGCACCGCCTCCACATGCTGCTAATACTGAACCTGCAGCAAAGATGGAAACAAACCATAAAGAAAGTTTCTTTTTCATTGCATATCCCCCTTGATATGTATATTTTGTGAAGTAAACTTCACCGCTTAATTTTAAAGCAAAACTAATAAGATTGTCAAAGATCTCCTTAATATCATAGAAAAACCAATTTTTTCGAAAAAGTCTAACTAGTAATTTAATAAAAAAGAGTCTGTCCCATCTTGAATCAAATACCCATTCACTAAGGTGTTGAAACAAGTTGGAGAGACTCTGAAATTTAATCTAGCTTTTCATAATTGCTAGGTTCGGTTGCTAGTATTGGTTCCGACGTATCAATATGACCGAATAGCTGGTCTTTAATCTCACCGTCAATTAAAATTTGTGTTTCACTAAAACCAAATTGCTTCATCATTAAAGCAATTTGTTGCAATAGCATCTCTTCAGCACCTGAACCAACTGGTGCGTCAAGAAACTCTTTAGAGAATGATACGTAAGCAACCCCTTCAACCTCTTCAACAGATTGAACTTTGACATTATCCGTTATGAGAGAAGAGAGTTCTTCATGCTGTGGCCCTTCCACCCATGTTTCTAATGTCTTCTTGAATAAGTCTTCGTCAGTTCCTTCTATAGTTGTTTCGATACGATAAATATTTTCTACTTGATTATCAGAGAAGTAAAGTTCTACAGGATGCGTATCTACTTCTTCTTGTGTTACTTCTTCTTGTGTTACATTTTCTTGTGCTTCACTGTTATCTGCTGCTTCACGGTTATCAGAAGCTTCTCCAGAAATATCAGTTTCTACTTCTTCTAGTAATTCTTCATTCTGATCAACATCTATACCATTAGATGCATCAGAAGAGTCAACTGTTTCCCCACCTTGTCCACAAGCTGAAAGGATGATGACTGTGAACATTGATAAAAGTAACGCTTTCCAAATCTTGTTCATCTTGTATCCCCCTATTTTTAGTGCCATGTCTAAATTTTACAACATCATAAGTAAAATTCAATCATTTTTTAGACCTAAAAATACAATTTACTGATGGTAAATTGCTAATGGTTAATTATTAGTAGAAGAAAAAGTAAACCTAAAGGCTTATTTTTATTTACTAGTTATCAAGGTTTCAAATTTATACTGGTTGAATACATCATTAGCAATTTTCAATTGTATGTTATAGGATTTGGAAATAAAATCATGTATAATGTTTGCATAGTTACTATTAAGGTAGGTGAAGAAATAAATGCCTCAAGGAAAGTATTTTCGGTTTGGTTATGCGATAGTTTTAATTTTTGTGATTATCTATTTAGCAACTTTAATTGATTTTATCTTTACTCCTATTGTTGTATTAGTTCAAACACTATTTGCACCAATTATTTTAGCAGGGGTTTTATATTATTTATTAAGACCATTTGTTAATATGCTAGCAACAAAAATCAACAGAGGATTATCGATTGTAATCCTTTATCTAGGTGCTGTTGCACTTATAACATTATTTATTTTGTTAATAGGTCCGGAGTTGCAAAATCAGTTTAACAGTTTAGTGAAGAATATGCCATATTTTGTAAATGAAATTAGAGGATTTATATTACAAATTCAAGAGAATGAATGGCTAGCAAGATTCCAGGAGACAGAAAATTTCTCGATTGAAGAAATTATTACTACATACACTAGCTACTTAAATGACTTTGTTTCTAAATTAGGTTCAAATATTGCTTCTTTTGTTGGGTTTATAGCGAATATATTTATTATCCTGATTATCATTCCTTTTGTACTGTTCTATATGCTTAAAGAAGGAGAGAAGGCACCTCGTCAAGTACTAAAGTTACTTCCGAGTAAGCAGCAACAAGAAGGAAGAAAGATTTTAGCAGATATGGATACAGCATTAAGCTCCTATATCCAAGGACAAATTCTTGTCAGCTTTTGTGTGGGAGTTTTAGCGTATATCGGTTATTTGATACTTGGGCTTGAGTTCTCGTTAGTTCTTGCATTAGTTGCGATGTTTACCAATGTAATTCCATTTGTAGGACCTTGGATAGGGACGTTTCCCGCGGTGATTGTAGCTTTTTTCTTCCATTCTCCGTTCATGGCACTTCTTGTTATTATTGTGATTGTTGTTATCCAGCAAATAGAAAGTAATTTTATTTCACCACAAATTATGGGGAGGAAGTTAGCTATTCACCCATTAACAATTATCCTCTTATTATTAGTGGCTGGTCGGTTCGCCGGATTATTGGGACTAATTTTAGCTGTACCAACCTATGCTGTAGGTAAAGTAATAGTTAGTCATACGTATCGACTTATTAAGTTAAGAAATAAACCAACAGAGGATTAGAATCCATATGTTGATTTTCTATTCTTATTTGGATAGAGTAGAGTATATTGATATTAATACGAGGTGAATTAGATGGCTTACGAGTTAGATGGAATTATGCAAATTGAGTACGATGAGCTTCAAAAGCTTGTTGACAGAAAATCTGAACTTGCACCAATCATTATTGATGTAAGGGAATTAGAAGAATACAATGAAGGACACATTCCTACAGTTCCGCTATTACCGATGCACAGTATTCCACCAGTAATTGAACACCTAGATAAAGATAAAGAATATATCTTTGTTTGTAGAAGTGGAAGCAGAAGTCAGCACGTGGCATTATACCTTAAACAAAATGGCTTTGATAAAGTGAACAATTATGCTGGAGGAATGCTCGGTTGGGAAGGACCAATTGCTACTGGGGAAGAAAATGTTGTCAAAGAAATTAGTGATCTTTATAAATAAAACATTACAGTAGCTGTGTT
Organism: Bacillus sp. FJAT-45350; assembly: GCF_002335805.1. Taxonomy (NCBI): domain Bacteria; kingdom Bacillati; phylum Bacillota; class Bacilli; order Caryophanales; family Bacillaceae; genus Bacillus; species Bacillus sp. FJAT-45350. Next base: position 117,065 of record NZ_NISU01000001.1, read on the forward strand.
AGAAGGGGAACCTTGTAACACAGCTTTTTAGTATTTGATTGAAATATTTCAATTTTCCTGTTGTTTTTCGTCGAAAGAAAAGGGATGTTTTAAAAAGGAATTTTGAGATATTATAAAGAAGCTAGAAAGTGAGAGAGAAGAATTAGGAGGAGTAGGAATGAAGTTAGGATTTATTAGAATGATACTTCTTTCTGGAATAGTCATTATTCTGACTTTTGCAGGAAACGAGACATATGCAAATTCTATTAAACTATATATTGACGGACAGCCACAAACATACTTTGGACAAGTAGTGGAGGAGAATGGGGAAATGTTTCTTCCGTTACGTCCAGTCATGTTAAGTGTCGAAAGAAGGGTAGCAAAGGAAACAGAGATGGTTTATGGACTCAGCATGGAGCAGGATTACCTTGAAAATATTGAAAACGATATACAAGTTCAATCAATTCGTGGCAGAGATATGATCACACTAGCAGAAGCTGAGAAGCTAGGTTTTGAAAGTACTTTTTACAATGAAGAACAAGTACTGCATGTTTCTTCAAGTAATCTATTAACAGTAGCTGATATAGAAATTGGTATGTCAAGACAAGAAGTCAATGAAATTCTTGGAACGATTCATTGGAATACAGTGTTTAGTAAGCAAGCTGATTATATTGGCTTTTATGGTGAAATGCATTCATATATGTATGTCGATAGGTATGGATATGAACGTCGCGGAGAAGTACCAGATATTCAAATTGAAATTATTGATGGAACAGTATCTTATGTTATAGTTTCCTCACCAGAGTACCTGACTTCAAAAGGTGTGTCAGTTGGTGATAATGTTAGTACATTATTCCGGACATATGGGACAAGCTTTGTTCGAGAGTATATCGATGGTAAAGAAGTATACATTTACGATGTTGAACAAGGTTCAATTTGGTTTATTGCAAATCAGAATCGAGAAATAGAACGAATTGGTTATTGGGATCATTGGATGAGAGGTTTTTAATAGTGAAAAGGGATTGTCTGTAAGGTTAGTTACCTTATTGACAATCCCTTTTTTAAAAGATAGAAAGTATAAAACACTACTATCAGATTTGCCGATGAAGTTCAATGGCTTAGCAATTACTTCAACGGTTTTCTAAGAATAGATACTACTACAAGTGGTCCGTTTTCTTAGAGTACTGTCGTTCGCCTCGCTGACGATTCTTTTCACGTAATTCATTTTTTTGTTGTAGTTTTGCATTATTGTCTCTTTTCTTTTTGTCATCATCTTGAGTATGTGGCATGCTAACATCCCTCCTAAATAAAAGTCATTACTATTCTTTGTTTTATTATGAAAATGATACATTTGTGAATTGTGATGTTTCATGTCGTGTTTTTTTGGGAAGAGAAAAGTAACGCCAATAAAGGAGTGTTGTAATATGAAGAAAACATCCGTTTTTCTATCGGCTATTGCAGGTACCGCTGCTGGTGCAACTGCTATAATGTTAAAAGATAAAGATAATCGAAAAAAACTTTTGTCGATGTCGAAGAAGTTCGTTCCTATGTTAAAAACCCATGATGATAAAATAGCAGAAGAATTACCAAAGAGAATTGGTCATCCAGACCCTCATGATTATGAGGATAATTCAATGGTTGATGAAGGTTCAATTTATTCAATACAATATTATAATGAGAAGAAAGAGAAACAGCCCACGTAATTTTGAGGCTGTTTCTTTTTTTATCTAAAATAATTTTTATCTTTTTATGGTAAAGCTAAGGAGGGTATTTGTTAATGGATAATTTCAAATTTCAAATGGCAAAAGAATTAAAAGCTTATTCGAGGTATTTATGGTTTTGTAAATTGCTTAAAATCAACTATCGTTGATTCTTTTAATACTTTTTTAATAATTTCATAAGTGAGGTTTAATGATTGTTTGTGATAATTGGTTTAGGACGTTGAAGGAGGTAGGATTAATGGAAGATAAACCGGTTGCTCAGCTTATTAGTTTGACTAAGAAAATCGGGAATACAACGATTATTGATGATGTTACATTAGATATATACCCTGGTGAGGTGTTTGGATTTTTGGGACCAAATGGTGCTGGGAAAACGACAACGATTCGAATGCTAGTTGGACTTATGAAAATGTCTGCAGGAGAAGTACTTATAAATGGATACAGTATAAAAAATGACTTTGAAAAGGCAATAGCTCATGTAGGTGGGATAATTGAGAACCCTGAGATGTATAAATTTTTATCTGGTTATGATAATTTAATACACTATGCAAGGATGCTTCCGAAAAAGGTTAGTAAAAAGAGAATAGATGACATTGTAAGACTTGTTGGGTTAGAGGGTAGGATTAATGAAAAAGTTGGGAAATACTCTTTAGGGATGCGACAGCGATTAGGATTAGCACAAGCCCTTCTCCATTCTCCATCATTATTAATATTAGATGAACCTACCAATGGATTAGATCCTGCGGGAATTAGAGAAATTAGAAACTACATTCGTAAGATTGCTCATGAGGAACAATTAGCTGTATTTGTTTCAAGTCATATGTTATCAGAGATGCAGTTAATGTGTGATCGTATTGGAATTATACAAAAAGGAAAATTAATTAGCGTTGAAACTGTTGAGAATTTTGTAGATGTGAAGAAGGATGTTAAAACAAGCTTTGATATTGATAGACTTGATGAAGCTTTACAGTTTGTTCAAGATAAGTTTCCAGCGACGAAGCCTATTATTAATAAAGGGTTATTACAAATTCAAATAGTACGGGATCAAATTCCATCAATGACAGAATCACTTATACAGGTTGGATTCAAAATTTATGGTATTTCTTCAGATAAGAAAACACTAGAGGATAAATTCTTAGAAATAACGGAGGAATAAGATGGGACTACTACGTTTAATTCAAAATGAAAATATGAAGATTTATAAGCGTACGGGAACGTGGGTAATGATAGGAATGCTTGTATTAGCTATTCTTGTTGTAGCTATCTTTACAAATGTGTTTATGACAACAAGTGAAAATTGGAAAGAACAGCTAGTAATTGAAAACCAACATTTAATGGAAAGTGTATCTGGAATGCCTATGTTGGAAGTAGCAAACAGGCATGTTGAACAACGTATGGCAATAAATAATTACCGGATAGAAAATGATATTCCACCTATTGAATCGACAACTTTGTGGGGATTTATGATTGATTCAACAACATTTACAGGCTTCGTTTCATTGTTTACGATTGTTATTGCTGCTGGGATAGTTGCAAGTGAATTTTCGTGGGGGACGATTAAGTTATTACTTATTAGGCCAGTGAGTAGAGGAAAAATATTATTATCGAAGTTCCTAGCAACCTTGTTATTTGCATTAATTTTACTACTATTATTATTTTTCTCTTCTTTTGTATTAGGAGCAATTTTCTTTGGCTTAGGCGGGGCAGAGTTACCTTACTTAGCATACATGAATGGTGATGTTGTTGAAAAAAATATGTTATCACATATTTTTAGCTTGTTTGCATTTCGTAGCATTGACCTTATCATGATGACAACAGTTGCTTTTATGATTTCAACAGTTTTCCGAAGTAGTTCCTTAGCTATTGGTATTTCAATCTTTCTTATGTTTACAGGACCACAAATGGTTCAATTATTTAGTCAATATGATTGGGTAAAATATATATTATTTGCAAATACAGATTTACTTCAGTATGTTAATGGTACACCGTTAGTTGAAGGTATGACTATGACATTTTCTATTGTCATGCTGCTTATTTATTTCCTAGCCCTTGTAATACTATCTTGGGTCATTTTTGAAAAAAGAGATGTGGCAGTTTGATATAATAAAATTGGAATTATAGAGATTACATGGCAAAATGGGATGAATTCATCTTATTTTGCTATTTTTACATATGGCTGTTTATTGTTGGTTTACAATTTGGAGGGACCTACGTGAGTGATACAATTTTAATTATTGAAGATGAACGTGAGATTGGTGAGTTAGTTCGGGACTATCTTGAGGTGGAGGGATATCATGTTATTCTTGCATTTGATGGCACAGAAGGGCTCGAGTTATTTAAGAGAGAAGAGCCTACATTAGTTGTTTTAGATATTATGCTTCCGAAAACTGATGGTTTAGAAGTTTGTCGTACGATTCGTTCTAACTCAACAGTTCCGGTTATCTTAATGAGTGCAAAAAAAAGTGAAACAGATAAAATTATCGGTCTAGGAATCGGTGCAGATGATTATATTACAAAACCCTTTAGTCCGGGAGAACTTGTTGCGAGAATCAAAGCTCAGCTTCGTCGGTATAAACACTTTTCTTCAACGGTTGAAAAGAAGACACTGCTAACAAGTGGTGAGCTACAAATAGATGAGCAAGGGTTTACAGTTTCAATAGGGGAAAACAATATTGAGTTATCAGCAAAAGAATTTCAAATACTTTTGTTCTTAATGAAAAATAAAGGCCAAGTGTTTACAAAGGAGCAATTATTCGAGAAGGTATGGGGGTACGATTCTTACGGGGATATGAATGCAGTTACTGTGTACATTCGCAAAATCCGTGAAAAAATTGAGAAAGTCCCTTCTAAACCAACTTACATAAAAACAGTATGGGGTGTTGGTTATAAGTTTGAGGGTGAAAGTCTATGAATTTTGGCATTAAGACAAGGCTTCTCCTAGCATTTCTTTCGATTATTATCATGCCTATATTAACAATACTCGGCTTATTATATATTTTTTCTACACAGCTTGAAGAAATGGAAGTGGAGCAAAGCGAAAAGCTAGACCTCCTTTTTCAGGAAGTAAAGAATGTAATAATTGAAGAGTATGAGCATATTAACGAACAGAATAAATTTTTTCAAGAAATAGAGCCGTTGCTACTCATATATGATATTGATATTACGATTACAGATGAGTCAGGATTACTTTTTACTTCGGTTGACTACCGAAGTAATACACAGATTGAGAACGAATTTATATTTGACCTTGACCAGCTACAAGCATTTCAATTCTTTATCGAGCCAGTTGAAGGAGAAGTCCTGACTGTCGATCTGAAGGCTAACTCATTTGAAGTAGAACCGTTTACAAGTATTAAACAAATCTTATTGAATATTTTTCTTGCAATAGGTGGGGGATTTGTTGTGTTAGTAGGTTTAATAGTAGGTTGGACATGGTATATTTCTCGAACAATTTTACAGCCCCTTAAACAAATTTATCAAGCAACAGAAGAAATGAGAGATGGAAATTTAGATTATAAAATTGACTATAATAAAAAGGATGAAATCGGACGTTTTATTAATGGATTTAATTTAATGAGAGAGAAACAAAAGCTCTATGAAAAAAATAGAAAAGAATTAATTGCAAGCATTTCTCATGATTTACGTACCCCTTTGGCTTCAATTAAAGGCTATGTAGAAGGGTTACAGGATGGTGTCGTTAAAAGTAAAGAGATGGAACAAAAGTATTTACGAGTGATAAAAACAAAAACTGAACAACTAGATTATTTAATAGAAGATTTATTTGATTTTTCTAAGTTAGATTTAGAACAGCTGCCGATGGAAAAAGTGACTGTAGGTAGTCATGATTTTTTCACAGAAGTTATATATAACGGTAAGATGGATGCAGCACAGCAAGGTGTGAAATTAGATGTGAAGGGTGAAATTCCAAATGTATCGATTGATTTAGACCCTTTTCGGATAGAGCAAGTCCTAATGAACTTATTAGAAAATGGTGTACGATACGGCGGTACAATGATTGATGTAGGTTTTTCAGTAAACAAGGAAGTACAAGAGCTGCAAGTTGTAATTTCTGATAATGGAAGAGGGATTTCAAAGAAGGAGATTCCTATGGTATTTAACCGTTTTTATCGTGGTGAGAAATCTCGTTCACGAGAGCATGGTGGTACAGGTTTAGGATTAGCGATTTCAAAACTAATCATTGAGGCCCATGAAGGTCGCATTTGGGTCGAAAGTGAGGAAGGGGAAGGATGTCAGATAAGTTTTACTCTCCCAATATAGTGATTGAAATGCTATAATTAGGAAAAAATAGAGGTGGAAGAAGATGACAAGCTCAATAGTAAATTAATACTGGTGTTACTCCTGCTATGTATAAATGAACATAGCAGGATTTTACGTTTAGGAATATTTATAAGTTTAATTATTCCTCCTTACGTATACATTAATAACAAGGTAAGGAGAGCCATAACTAGAGGTGAAAAAAATGGAGATTATAAAAAAGCTCTCTGTTATTACATTAGGGGCTGTATTATTAGCTGTAGCTTTAAATATTTTCTTAATACCAGCTAATGTGTTTGCTAGTGGTTTTACCGGGGTTGCGCAACTACTCGCAACTGCCATTCCATTATCAACTGGTATTATACTTTTGCTACTAAATATACCTGTTGCTATTTTAGGATGGATGAAGATTGGCAAGGAGTTTACGGTCTATAGTTTTATTAATGTTGGTTTAACAACATTCTTCCTTGAAGTAATTCCATTAGAAGGAATTTCACAGGATTTATTATTAAATGCTGTTTTTGGAGGGGTTATCCTAGCAGTTGGTGCGGGCATAACACTGAAAGTTGGTGCCTCTACTGGTGGGTTAGATATTATCGCATTAATCTTATCTAGAAATTCAGATCGTTCAATTGGAATGTATTTCTTTATACTTAATGCTTTAATTGTTGGAACATCTGGACTGTTGTTTGATTGGGAACGTGCATTATATACAATGGTTACTTTATATGTTTCCTCGAGGGTGATAGATGCAATTTACACTCGTCATGTAAAATTAACGGCCATGATTGTTACAAAAAATCCTGATGAATTACGGGAAGCGATTCATGCACGGTTAGAAAGAGGAATTACTCGTCTTCCAGCAAAGGGAGGATATACAGAAGAAGATAAAGAGATGTTGTTGATTGTGCTAACTCGTTATGAGCTTTACGATTTACAGCAAGTCATACAACAAGTAGATCCTACAGCTTTTACAAATATTGTAGAAACGGCCGGTATCTTCGGGTTATTCCGAAAAGGGGACTAAGTAAAAAAGTAGGGGAGAGAGGATGATATGAAAAAATGGGCGCTTATTTTTTCGGTATTAGCATTATCTGCTTGTGGTGTGGAAAATGAAGAAATAGAACCAGGGGATGATCAGATAGTGATATTGGAACAATTAACAACTAGTCTTCATGTTATAGAGGATGAGAGTCATCTTGTTGCTGAGATAGCTATAAAAAATGTAGGACCTGAAAACGTAGAAGTGACATTTCCATCTGGTCAAATGATTGAGATCATTGTTGAAAATGAGCAAGGAGATATTGTTTATCAGTACAGCGATAATAAGATGTTTACCCAAGCAGTAATGATGAATAGTATCCCAACAAATGAAGAGCTTAGCTGGACAGAAAGTATAGAAGTTGAAAATCCAAAAGGGATTTACACCGTAACAGGAGAAGTACTTGTAACAGAGGTAAATGGGGAAAATGTACTTGTTGGGGAATTTAGAGATATGCAAGAGATCACGATTGATTAATTACTATATAATAAGGGCTACCTATGTTACTACTTAGGTAGCCCTTATTAGTATTGATGTTAAAATCTTAAATCTACTGATTCCATTTTTTTTTCGCTGCTTTGCTAACTGAAGTAATAAAGTGTTGCCATTGTTCACTGCCTTGCTGAACATCGTTTATTTCTTCGGAGCCAATACTCGTCTTTCTTTTCTTTTTGTACCAAAATTGTTTAAAAGGCTTAGGCATATCTTTTTTCATATTTCAGACCTTTCTAGTAGAAGTTTAGCTTTTCGGTGTGACTTCAATTCAATCATCTAGTTTCTAAGTTCTAGTAGTTCTCGTAATTCATCCTGAGATAATTCGGAAAGCTGTTGCTCATTTGCACCTAACACTTGGTCTGCTAGTTGTTGTTTCTGTTGAAGCATATGGTCAATTCTTTCCTCTAATGTTCCTTTCGTTACCATTTTATGTACGGTAACATGTTTCTTTTGTCCAATTCGATAAGCTCTGTCAGTAGCTTGGTTTTCTACAGCAGGGTTCCACCATCTATCATAGTGAATAACATGGTTCGCAGCCGTAAGATTTAACCCGGTTCCACCAGCTTTTAATGAAAGTATAAAGATCGGATGGTCATTACTTTCTTTAAATAGATTAATTAGCTCATCACGCTTCTTGCGTGGCAGGCTTCCATGGAGAAATGGGATGTCCTTTCCGAGCCATTCACCTAACCCTTGTTTTAATAATGTACCCATTTCTTTATATTGCGTGAAGATTAATGTTTTTTGTTCATTATCTATAATTTGCTCTAGTAAGCCCATTAGTAATTCCCATTTTTCTGAGCGAGAGGCAAGTGGTCCGCCATCTTTTAAAAATTGAGCAGGGTGGTTACAGATTTGTTTTAGTTTTGTAAGGCTACTTAATATCAATGCACGACGTTCCATGTCAGTTACGTTATCTATTTGGGTCATTAAGTCATTTACAACTACTTGATAAAGAGTTGCCTGTTCAATCGTTAAGCCAACAAGATGTGTTTGTTCATTTTTATCAGGCAATTGCAGCTCTAATGTTGGATCAGATTTTTTCCGCCTCAATAAAAATGGAGAAATAAGCTGTTGTAATTGAGTGAGACGTTTTTCATTCTTCTCTTCGCCTTCTAGCTCTTTAATGAACATTTGTTGGAAGTGTCGATATGAGCCTAAATAGTTATGATTTAAAAAGTCAACCATTGCCCATAGTTCTTTTAGACGATTTTCAATTGGTGTACCAGTTAATGCAATTCGATGAGTAGCACTCATTTTCTTTATTGATTTACGTTGCTTTGTTTCTACATTTTTTACTTGCTGTGCTTCATCTAGGATCAGACCATCCCATGTAACAGATTTCCATATGTCTTCGTCACGTACTGCAAGGGCATAGGATGTGATGATAACATCGTAAGTTAATTTTTCCTCTAGTTCATTTTCTATAACTCGACTATCACCGTGATGGATAAATACTCGTAATTTAGGAGCAAATTGCTCTAGCTCATGAACCCAGTTTCCGATAAGAGACGTTGGACATATGAGTAAGAATGGAACAGAGCTTTTCTTTTCTTGTTTCTGTACTTCTCTAATCTTAAGTAGATAGGAAATCGTTTGAATTGATTTTCCTAGTCCCATGTCATCAGCTAAGCAAGCTCCGAAGCCGATTTTTCTCATTAATAACAACCATGAGTACCCTTCTTGTTGATAAGGTCTTAAAGTACCTTGGAGTGATAGTGGTGGTTCCACGAGCGGAATATCTTTCTGTTCAATCATCGAGAGAATCTTTTCTAACTTGTCATCCCAGTTCACTTGCCAATCAATATGAAATTCTTCATCGACACTATTTTCGACATCATTAGGCTTTGAATCAGCAGCCATATGTTTTTGAAGTGCATCAAAAAAGGAAAAAGGTTCCTCTTTCTGTGAGTCTAGCTGCTGTTTCAACTTATTTGCTTGTTTCGGGTCCCATAGCAACCACTTACCACGAACTTTCACTAGTGATTCTTTTCGTTTAACTAGTGAAGTAAATTCCTCTTCAGTTAATGTTGCACCACCAACTGAAACATGGTATTGAAAATTAGTAAGACTTTCCCAACTCATTAACGGGTCGATACTTGTATCAATCGGTTCATTTTGTTTAGCTACATTAACTTGAACTGAATACTGATTTTGAATATTACGCATCCATTGAGGAACATAAATCGTAAATCCTATCTCTTGTAATCGTTGGAAATCTTCAGTTAAAAACATGTAAACTTCATCTGCAGTCACAGTGATTTCAGAATTAGTAGGTGATAACTTTACTAGTTTTGGAACCTTTTCTGTTCCTAAACTAAGATCTTGTTTAATTTTTGAAATAGGGTTACTTCGCCAAGGATGATCTCCATTTTTTAGTTGTTCCATTGTAATGAAAAGGGACGGATCTTCACGGTCCTGAATAAACAAGGAAAGTGTCCATTCTTCTGATTCTGTCTTGGGCTCATTAATGGCAATCCCTGTTTTAAATGGAGACTGCGGAAGCACTCCTAATTCCTCAAGTAGATATAATTCATCAACTTCACCAGTAACAGTATTTTCGCTGTCAAGAGATTCTACTACTGAAGATAAGATGGCATCATCTGTGTTATTTAAATTAATTAATGCATCTTTTACATCTTGCTCTGAATGCAGTAAATCTCTAATTAACTTGTCACAGATAGAATTAGCAACAACTTGTAAGGATAACTCTTGATTATTTTTTACAAAGTGTGCAGATTGTGTTTTAAGTGAATAGCCTGACTGAGGAATGATTTTTTTCCAAGCAGACCAATCGCTTCTTCGTAATTTCCAATGTCCATCAGTTGTAGGCAGAAACGCACCTTTTGAAATATCAATTTGAATCTGTTCAAAGAACTCAATCCAGCCAGACAAGTCTCCACTTACATACCAATCAGACGAGCTTTTCCAAGTTTTGATTAATTCGATATAGGTTGCAAGACTTTCGATAGGAATGGTTATTCCTTCAATAGGGAATAAGTGATTTTCGTCATTTGAATTCGCTTGATAGATAAGCATTTCTCCAGCCGGAGAATAGAAGTGTCGTTCTAATAATGGTACATCAAGCATGGCTTTGTCGGTAGATATAAAAGTACCGTAAAAGGACTCTTCATCATAGCGAAACAGTTCAAGCTTTAGTTCAGCTGGAGAATATAAAAATGGATATTGAAAATTCACATATTCCATATATTTTTTTTGCTTTTTTCGTTCTCCCCATATAAAGAAGGTTTCTTCATTGAGAAAACCTCCATGTAAAATGACCCTATTTTCCTTTAACGATTCCATTAAGCTTTTTCATCTCCTGTAACAATGCACGGTATGTTTTATAAGTGGATTTTAATTGCTCCAGATAGTCACTAAAGCGGTCTTGTTTTCCTAATTCATTGTAAATATGACCTAATTCAATTAAATACTCCACTGCTTCTTCATAATGCTGACGCGATTTTTTTTCAACGAGTCTCACAACAAATTGATGATAAATAGGTAATAATTGAGCGGAATTATGTTGTTTAACTCCCTTTAAAAAACGTTCTTTCTCAGGTGATAGCTGTAAGGGATTTTTCTCATGCTTTAAAAGAAAATCAATTCCTTCTTCATAGAGCTGTTCTTTATTTACTATTTGAATGTATAGTTGCTGTGTAAATGGCGTTTCATGGTGACGTTCTAATAACGGTAAGATATAGCTTAGGACTTTTTTTCGGTCATCTTTGTTATATGATTTGATTTTGGTTTGATAGGTTTGAAAAGAAGGTCTTGTAAGCCAAGACTTCCATATTGCTTGAATTTGTGAGTTTATATCCTGAGAATTTAATGCCATTTGTTCATAGAACGGTTGTAGCCTTCCTAGAGACTGATTTTTCCAACTAGGTATAAATAAATTAAACCAAACCTTCATGGTGTCCCTATCGTTTCTATCCTGTAAGAGTTTGAAATGATAATACAAATCATTTGGTGTAACTTCATTACTACGTACTCGTAAGAGCTGTAGTGACCGTGCACCATCCTCACATGCCAGGGCAACAAGGCTTGTTAAGTAGGTAAGTGAACGATTTTCTTTATTATGTTTATGGTTTTCTGAAAGTATCTTATAGTAGTCTTGAGTTTTGTTTCGATTCTCCTCAAGCATAATCCATTCTCTTAATAGCGTTTCCCAAGGAGAATGGTCAACTTCTAGGTAGTCAATATAATAAAAAAGTAATGAATCTGAGAGCCATTCTTTAAATCTCGAGTCTGATTCTTCTGACACTTGTGGTAATAGAGGCTCAATATAAGTAACAATGTATTGATAGAATTTCATAAAACGTCGTTCAAATGGATCCGACGTTTTAAATTTTTGTGCTAGCGAAAGAGTGCCATTAACTAAATAAAATACGCCTATCATTGTTTTTTTGTAACTAAACTCTGCTGTTTGTTTGATTGAATGTAGTGTTTTATCACTTAGTTGTTTAAGTTGTGCATCTGTTAAATACCGTGATGAAGTCAAAATTTTATATACTTGTACGACAGTTGTTTCAAGTTCTTCCTGGATACTATGTTGTATTTCTTTTACATCAATTAATTCTATATCTTCAGTCATCAGTACATCCTTTACATAATATAAGACGGCTGCCATGTGTTTACAATAATTATCATAAGGGCAAGAACATTCACTCTTTGGAAAGTTTATTAGGTCAAGGTGGACGTTATAGGATTCCGAACCTGACACAGTTGCTTGTACTGTTTTTCCTTCCTCAATCGAAATTTCCCTTATAAAATCATTTACAAAATAAGTGTAACCACGGTCAGAAATCCGCTTGGCAAAGTATTTAGCTAACAATTGTTCAATTTTCTTAGCCTGGTTCGGCATTTGTTTTTTCAATCAAATCACCACGATCTCATTCATTTCATCATTCAATTGTATCATTGGTGAGAAGAAGAAACAAACGGAGTGCTGATAGATGATAGGAGATCCTTTTTTGAAATCGGAAGGAAAACCGTTAGAAATAGAGAAGTACCTAGTGTCAGCTATTTTAATTCAGTCGGTAAATTGTTATAAGGGGGAGAGAAATATTGGTGCCTATTCGAAAAAAAGTTCAGATTCAGCAGTTTCTTTCATCGTTTTCAAGTACAGTACATTATGACCAAGTGAAGCAAAAGCATTATTTAGTATTTGAAGACCGATTTCGTAAAGGACAAATTACATTGATGAAAACAAATGGACGTTGGTCAACTCATGGGAAAGGCAAAAGTTATAGTGATATTAAAGAGAGCTATTTAGATGAGGACGAGGTAATTTCTCTTGTTTGGAAGCATCGAGCTGCAGTGAACCGAGTGATGAGAGAAGAGTTAACGGGAAGTGCAAGTGTTAATTGATAATTGTTAATTTACCAGGGCACATCAAATGGATGTCTTAAGTTTTGATGTGCCCTCGAATTTATTAAAACAATATGGAGTACAAGCTTAATACCGCTATGCTACTAAGGACAACGAAAATTAAATTCGCTCCTGTTAGTGCGACAAGAATGGCAGTCACTCCACCGATAATGCCGAACCAAATATTTTCATTTACATATAGAATCCCTGGGAAAATAAGGGCTCCTAATGCAGCATAAGGAACATTTCGAAGAATTCCTTGTACTCGTTTTGGAATTTTATTAGCATCTATCGCTACTAGAGGGAGCATTCTTGGTATGTAAGTGACAATGGCCATCCCTGCTATGATAAGAAACATAGTAGACATTATTCCTCCTCCTTTTTCTCGAAAAATTCAATTGCTACTGCAGCGACTAAGGTTGCAAAGATGATTGACCATCCACTAGGAATAACCATTGAAAGTAGAGAGTTTAATACAGCAGCAATAAGTGCAAGTGAAATAACTTTTCGATGCTTTTTTAAGGAAGGAACTAATAACGCAATAAACATTGCATATAAAGCAATTGCCATACTTTCCTGTAAGGTTTGAGGGAGAATACTTCCAACCATATGACCTAATGCAGAGTTGAGGACCCAGCTACTATAAGCAATTGTTGCGACACCAATGATAAACCCACTCTTCACTTGCCCTTCCTGAGTTGTAGTCACGGCAAATACTTCGTCAGTAATCCCAAAGGAATACAATGCTTTTTTAAACGGATGGTCAGGTTCTACTTTCTCACTTACGGAAGCACTCATTAGTAGATGACGTATGTTCACAATAAATGTTGTAAAAATAATTTCAAAAGCTCCTGTACCAAGAGCGATTAAGTTAAGTGCCATATATTGGGCAGCGCCAGCAAAGACAAATACGCTCATTGCAGTTGCTTCTGCTAATGATAGCCCTGTCGCCTTGGCTAGTAAACCAAAGGTTAATGCAGCAGGTGCGTACCCAATGGCAATACTAATACCAGCAATCAAACCTCGTTGAAAATCTGTTTTTTGACTCATTACTGTTGTTGCCATAGAAATCCCCTTGAATAAAATTTGTTTTATTACCATTATTAATTGTATTCCAGCATAAGGAATTGAACAAGAAAAATATAGTAGGAGTGATAATTTCGGTCATACTAATCATGAGGTGATTTAATGAAGTTAGTGGACGAAATTTATCAAATGTATGAACATCATTTCACAGGTGATGAGGAAGATGCTTGGCTTGTAGTAGCTGGAATCATAGAAGAGTTTGACCGTGATGATTTTATGAATCAAATCGATGCATTAAGTGATACTCATTTAACTGAAATGTTTGCTTTATATGTCTATGAGAAACTAAGAGAAAAAATGGCAAGAGAGGGTCTTGGTTATACGAGAAATGTAGATGATGGGGACGGAAATTTATTTCATTAAAAAAGATTGTACAATGTACGGTCTTTTTTTGACCAGAAAATGTCATTAAAGGCTATACATATTACATTACCAAAGGCGTGACATCTTATAAGCACTCTACGATTTTTGGTAAGTAGTTATATTTGTAAAAAACATGTACATACATTATATTTTAGTTATTATAAATTATGATGTAGAGGAGAAGTGCAATGTTTGATTACCTCATAAAGAAGTCGAAAATTACGCTGTTATTTATTGTTTTATTCATTATCATTGGATTCATTACATTTTGGCAATTACCACAAAGGGAAATACCAGAAATAACATTGGATATTGTTACTGTTACAACGGTCTATCCTGGTGCTACACCGGAATCAGTGGAACGTACGATAACTGACCCTGTGGAAAGTGCGTTTGAAGGGATAGGTGGTATTGAGAGCTTTACATCTGTATCATCTCTTGATGCATCGAATATTGTGATTGAAATTGCGGACAACGCAGATAAGGATAAGGTATTGTCAGAAATTAGACAAACAATAATTGATGTAAGTCGTGATTTTCCAGAACAAGTCCTCTCTCCGAATGTTAGAGAGGATATTCAAATGGGAGCATTATCCTCTTATCATATCGTATCGGAAAATAGAGAAGATTTATTCGGTCTTGGCTCTGTTTTAGAAAAGTGGCAAAGAGAAGTAGAAACAATTCCAGGTGTTAAGGGTACAATCGTAAAAGGTGTACCTGAAGAGGAAATACTCCTTTCTCTTGATTCAGATAAAATGGCTGAGAACGGTGTTTTTGTTCCTAATGTATTAGATGCCCTATCAGGTGAATACGAGCAGGTGCCAATAGGAACTCAGCAAATAGGAGATATCATTCATCAACTTGTACTTCCAACAATAAGCGATATTGAAGGTCTTAAAGAACTTCTAATTGGTGTTGATATTAACGACGAACCTATACATATCACTGATATTGGAGAAGTAACTGTACAATATAAAAATCTAAAAGATGTTATCACATATGAAGGTACACTAGCTCTATCGTTTACAGTGTTACCTGAAAGAGGTGTTGATGTACCTTCACTTCATCAAGCTTTAGATGACAGATTAGCAGTATTAAAGGAAGAGCTACCTGCGAATACGGAACTTGATTTATTTTACACCCAAAATAATATCGTTTCAGAAATCTTTAGAGACCTATCTTTATCATTTATTATCTCTGTATTGTTGTTATTCTAGTAACATTGCTTGGATTAAACTTTGCATCTGCTATTATCGTTGCATTGGCAATTCCTTTTTCAATATTACTAGGACTAATACCCTTGCCATACGCAGGTGTTGATTTAAATCAAATATCGATTATTGGGTTTATTATTGCTCTAGGGATACTTGTGGATGATGCAATTGTTGTAAATGATAATATCCAGCGTAGATATCGAGAAGGTGATGCACCTTTAGAAGGTGCATTACGAGGAACAAAAGAGGTACGTGTATCGATCATTACCTCAACATTAGCTGTTGTATTTACATTTCTCTCACTTGAAGGCAGTGGAGCAGTTGTTGATAATATAGGTACTCCTTGGCCAACAATTATGTATGATATGGATCGTCAATTTCTTGCTGAAAATGGGTTAACGATGAAAGAGGTAAGTGAGCAAATTAGACTGAGGACGGAAGGAATACCAGTAGGGAATTTTGATGATGGGCTTAATTTTAGGGATATGAGACTTACTGTCGATGAGCAAGTAGTAGGAGAATCTTTGGATTTATCTGCTCTTGGAATTCCAAGTAGAGCTACTCAACAAGAAGGCGTTCCATCTGTAATTGTGTCCTTTGACCAATTTATAGAGGAAAAAGAAGTGGAATTAATCCAAAGAATTCCTCATTCTAATGGTGAACGTACAGTGACAGTTCGTGTCTATCCAAATGAAGGGGCAAATAACCTCGAACAACAAATTAACGAAACAGTTGATGAGTATTCGCTTGCAGATGGATATACGATCTCGATAGGTGGAGAAACAGAAGCAAGAAGTGATTTCTTTATTGAGGTCGGAAAGCTTTTTCTAGTTGTAATCTTCTTAATTTATATAGTGATGGCTGTTCAATTCTACTCATTAACAACACCTATACTTGTGATGAGCACAGTCTATTTAGCCCTTTCTGGAGCAGTAATTGGATTATTTATTACTCAAACAGGTTTGGGCTTTATGGCAATGATGGGTCTCGTTTCATTAGCTGGTATTGTTGTGAGAAACTCTATTGTGTTAATTGAATTTATTGAACAACGTATGAGAGAAGGAATGGACCTTATCGAGGCTGTTATTGAATCAGGAAGGGCTAGACTTAGACCTATTCTGTTAACTGCCTTAACGGCTATTGGTGCGCTTATTCCAATTGCATTGAGCGGTGATGTTTTGTTTACGCCATTAGCAGTCTCCATCATTTCAGGTATATTCTTTTCAACATTTTTTACCTTATTAATCGTTCCAGCACTTTATATGTGGATTGCTTCAAAAAAGAAAAACAAGAATGTAGCTAGTAACTAAATAACTATAGAAAAAAAGAGCTCCGTATGGTTGTCAACCTATACGGAGCTCATTCTCTTCACTATAATAGCTGCTCTACTTCCTCACGACGATTTAATAGCTTTTTTAAACGACTTTTATGAGAGCGAACCCTCATATTATTACTTTCTTGTAATGCCTCGTGAAGCTCCATTAATTCATAATCAATCTCCATATTCATAATATTAAATATTGTTTGTGGCTCAAGGTTATGGTCATACTCCCTGTACTCAATAATCGATCCATGTTTGTTCATAATGATTTTTTCACTCCCATCAATTTCGATAATCGATTGAATGTCCCCCGTCTTGTAACATGTGATATAGAGGGGACCGTCAGTGAACTTCTTTACAACTCCATTTCCACTAAACTGTGAGATAATCACTTCTAGGGATTCAGCAATTATTGCATCGTTCACTGTAAGATGGTCAACGTCAAGAGTAAGAAAATCGTTATTACGTACAAATGGAATTTCGTATATTAATTCTTCGTTGTCAATGAGTAAATAAATGGTGTCTTCCTCATACCGCCAAAAGAGAGAAAAATTTTCTTCCATTAACTTTTTAATGAAATCATGGAGTGCAGGTTTCGAAATTTCAATATAGAGGTCAGAAAATTCAGCTTCGTAGTAATGTTGGGTCACTAATATACACCCCTCTTTTTAAACTTTGTGAAGAGACTTTTGTTGCTACATCTTATGCAACTAACTACAAAAAAAGAAGTATATTCAGCAAGGAAACGAGCCCTTATAAAAAATAGGCAAGCATGGAGGGGGCTAAAATTAGTACTTTAGGAGAGGAATGGCCTGTTTTAAAAGAAAGAAAAAAGATGTACAGAAAGGAAAAAAGTTCCTCTTTGTACACCTATTATAAAGTGAAGAAATTATGAGCGCCCATATCCATAACGCTTTGATACGATATCATAGAAACCGAGTGAGTTATAGAGGGATTTTGTTGCTTCGTTGTTTACACCGGTCTCAAGTTCTATCCGTTTGATATCATTATCCTCTGCCCAATAAATAACTTTTAAAAGCAATTTCTTTGCAATACCCTGATTCCGGTATTCTTTGTGTACATAAAGGTCATTTAACCAAAGGTAATGTCCACCTTTATTAAGACTTATCCCAATATTGAAGAAAGCAACGCCTATAATCGTTTCTTTATCTTCTGCAACAAATAATCTAGCAGAAGAATCCTCTTGTAATGTTAGTTCAATAGCTTCTAGAAGTAGTTCATAAGCATCGTCAGCGCCTATTGATTCCATTTGCCCCATTAGAAGGTCGGCAATCTTGATGCGGAGCGAGTGGTCTGCATTATTTGGTACACGAAAAATTTTCATTACCTAGTCCCCCAATCATAAACTAGTCTATTCAGTACTAGCTATGAAAATTACTTTTATTAAAAACTCGAAAGTATACAATTCTATCAATCAAAAAAACATAGTGAAAACACACTTACTAGATTATCACAAAACGATTGAAGGGAGTAGGAATATTATGAATAAAAAGTGTGTACTAATATTTTTTAATTTTAACTAATAAAAGAGGTTATCTTAGATAGAAGACTTCTAAGACAACCCCATTCTTGCTCTGTTTATTGTTAATATAGTTTTGTTTCAAGTGAATTTAATTGATTTTGCATATCAGCTAGTTGTTCTTTTTCAGCTGTAGTAGAATTTGCAAAGGCAGAAGATAAATTATTCTTTGCCTTTTCCATTTCTGCTCGAGCAAGTTCAATTTCTTCTGAGGACTGAGCGTTAGAAGCCATTTGTTCAACAATTTCAATAGCATTTCTAGCTTCTTGGAATAGTTTATTACCCATTATTTATCACCTGCAGTATCATTATTTGTATTGGTTTCGCTTTCTTCAAGATCAACCATTGTTGGAATTACTTCATAACGCTCTTCTTTAGTCGGTGTCGGTTCGTGACTTTGTCCAAATTGCTCCTTTGAAGTGGAACGTTTACTCATTGATAACAGCTCCTATCAGATAATTTCAATAGTAGTTTCCCCAAGATTAAACCGATTATGTAATGATATATACCACAAGAGTTAAATAGTTTTTTGAGTTGTGTTTTTAATGAGTGAATAGTGATTCCAAAAATTACCTCTATATGTGTATCAAGTATAGGTTCATGGTAATACTTAAGATTAGTCTGTATTAGACATAGAAACTCCTTTTGTTCAAAATATTGTTAGAAAATAGGCAGTAGTTTACCCCTAAGCGTACAAGAGAAAATGTGCTATAGTTAGTATAGTCTTAAAGATTAGTTATAACTGTGATTTACCTTATGATAAGGAGGAAAACTCATGATAGAACAATTATTAACTAGCTTTGGGTTTCGAGCATTGTGGACACCTGAGTTAATTGTTATTTTGGCTATAGTAGGAGCAGTTTATTTTACTCTTATTACAAAATGGCGTCATCTTTTTAAAGATTCAGAACCAGTAAGAGTACGTCAGAAGGTGTATTTTGTTCTTGCTTTAATTGCATTATACATTGGGTGGGGAAGTCCATTATATATAGCAGGACACATTATGATCAGCTTTCATATGACACAAATGGTGTTTGCTTATTTTATAGCTGTGCCATTGTTTATTATTTCCATGCCTAAATGGTTGCTATATGCGATCAAACGTAAAGTGGAGAATTATTTATTAGGTAGGATTGCCGGTAAGTTATTTATGAACCCGATAATCGGTCTACTGATTTTTAATGGTCTTTTTTCTTTTTACCATATACCGTTAGTTTTTGATACGTTGATGCAACAAGTATATCTTCATAGCTTGTATGAAGTTTTCATGTTTATTGGTGCTACAATTATGTGGTGGCATATGATTGCGCCTCTGCCTAGTAGTGCAACGTTATCTGATCTAAAGAGAATTGGCTATATCTTTGCTAATGGTGCATTAATATTACCTGCATGTGCGCTAATTATCTTTGCTGGTAAACCACTTTATAGTGTTTATACAGATCCTAACACGTGGGCAACGGTTATGTCTTATTGTTTACCTGCAGGGGCATCTATCCCATACGGTCTTTTTGATGGTCCTAATCCATTTTCACCACTTAGTGCCACTCATGATCAACAGCTTGCAGGTGTACTAATGAAGATTATGCAAGAAATTACGTATGGTATTACTGTAGGGTATGTATTTAAGCAATGGATTAGTAAAGAAAAACAGTCAGACGGACCATCAATTAGTGATATTCCGACAACAACAATGCCAAGAGCAACTAAATAATAGAGGAGATAGGGCAATGCGCATTAAACTATTCATTACAGTATTTGTTGCCACTTTAACTCTTTCAGGCTGTGGGTGGTTATATCAATCACATGGGGATGAAACACCTAACTCTGATATTTCTGCTTCAGAGCTGCAAGTTCCAGAGTTTGAATTTGTAAATCAATTTGATGAGAGCTTTGGTTCAAAAGACCTTGAGGGGCAAATGTGGATTACTAGTATGATTTTTACTAGGTGTCCAACTGTTTGTAATATGATGACACCAAACATGGGAATTTTACAGGAAGCTCTTAAGGAAGAGGGGTTAGATGTTAAGCTAGTTTCGTTTACCGTTGATCCTGAATTTGATAACCCAGAGCGCTTAAGAACATACGGAGAGAATAACGCTGCGGATTTTGATCGTTGGATTTTCCTAACAGGTTATACACAAGAGGAGTTTATTGATTTCTCTGCGGATGCATTTGCTACTCTAGTCATGGAAATACCTGATAGTGATGATATTGTTCATGGTACAAGCTTCTTTCTAGTTGATGGGAAAGGAAATGTTATTAGAAGGTATGACGGTTTAAAGTCTGACCCAACTCCTATTATTAACGATTTAAAGAAAATTAATTAAAATAATGTGAGGTTTGAATTTTATTATGAGAAAAATAATGATATTATCCTCTATTATGCTAGCTATAATGATTTTTTTAACAGCATGTGGAGAAGAAGAAGCAGTACCTTGTGGAAATACACTAGTACCAATAGAAGTTAGCTTTTCTTGGGATTCAGTTGAACTTGATAGTGGAGCGGAAGTAGAGTTTGAGGCAATCGTAACACATGATGAAATTCCAGTTGATAATGCTCAAGAGGTTATTTTTGAAATTTGGGAGCATGGTAATGAAGACTATCATTTCATGGAAGAGACTGTCGTAGAAGGTGACGGACGCTACACGCTTGATTGGACTTTTGACCGTGACGGTGTTTATTATGTCTATTATCATGTAACGGCATGTAGCATGCACAGAATGGAAAAAGTGCAAATCGTTATCGGTGACGTTGATGTTGATGCTATACTAGCAGAGCCAGACATCGGTTCAAAATGGAGTAATAGTCATGAACATGGTCACGGAGAAGGTGATGATGAACATGAGGAACATGAAGATGGTCATGAAGAAGATCATTCAAGCCATGAACATGATGAACATGATGCGGAATAATAATATTAGGGAGTAGTGGATATTGTGATGATAAAAAAAACATCATGGCTCCTTCCAATAGCAGTGTTTTTTATACTAAGCTCGATTTTACTTTCTGGATGTGGTGGACAAGAAGAAGCTTCTGATGGACCACTTGTTCTTTTAAACGAGCAAAATGAAGAGGTATCTTTAACAAATAAAGACAGAGCTACGATACTTTTTCACTTCACTGAAATTGGCTGAGGACTTTGCCAACAGCAACTAGTTGAGTTGCAGGACCATTTGCATTTATTTGAGGAAGTAGATGCTGATATTTATGCAATTAGCATTGATTCCACTAGTAATCATCAGCGTTTAAAAGAAGCCGGAGAATTTACGTTTGCATTTCTATCAGACCCTGAGTTTAACGTCATTGAGCATACGAATATGAGAAATGAAAATGTTTCTCATAGGGGTTTCAGTATCCTTGATGCTGATGGGAATCATGTCTATTCTCATATTAATGACTTCTTTGGTAATGAAATTGAAGAAACGTATAGTATCATTGTTGAAAATTTACAATAAGAACGATGAAAAAGTCGAAGAACTCATTCCTAATATAGGTAGTTCTCCGGCTTTTTCTTTTTTACTGTTTAAATCTTGTATTGGAGTTACGTTTGGTGAAACAGAAAGAGAACTGTCCTTTTGCCAACATGCCATTACAAATAAAAAGCCTCTGATTGTAGAAGATTCTTTAGAAGATGAGAGATTTAAAGATAATCCACTTGTAAAGGACCACGGTATTCGGTTTTATGCGGGGGCACCATTAGTAACTGAAAAAGGAAACTATTTAGGCACTTTATGTATTATTGACGATAAACCAATTAATGAATGTTTATCTTCTATTGTACTTAGTTCTTATAAACGTCCAGAAAAACTTCCAGAAAAACTTCCAGATGATATTACCATTGTTTCTATTGAAGTAAGTTGAATAACTTTTGTTAAAGAGTAGCCATTAAAAATGAGAGCACTGAAAAAGTCCAAGGTAGTGTATTAAAAAGGAAGTAATGGCTCCACATGTTGCAAGCCTGCTATGAGTTAACTCATAGCAGGCTTTTTTTTAAAAGAGGCAACGGTTTCATACATTACATAAAGCTGACTGAAAAAGTGAAGTGTACACTTTTTCAGTCGAATCTGTAAATGGCTATTCTTTTTTTATAATCAATAATTTCTGAAACTATTTTTTATACAATATCAGTAATCATAATAATTATATTGATTACTGATATTCCTTTAATGAAAACAAAACAATAGATTTAAGAAAATTAAAATTAAAATAAAAATACAGTTGCATTTATTTTTATTCATACTTATAATAAAAAACAACATAAATGATACGTGGGGAGAGAAGAGATATGAGAGCAGCAATTATTGGGGCCACAGGATACGGTGGTGCAGAGTTAATCCGTTTATTACATAATCATCCCGAGGTAACGTTAAGTTCAGTTCATTCATCTTCACAACAGGGGGTATCCATATCAGAAACATACCCTCATCTAAACAATGTAGTTGATTTAGACCTAGAGGATATTCAAGCAAAACTAATTAAAGAGAAAGCAGAGGTTGTCTTTCTTTCGACTCCACCAGGAGTATCGAACAAGGTAAGTGAATCTCTTTTATTAGAGGGTCTGAAGGTTATTGACTTATCCGGAGACCTACGGCTAAAGGATCGTGATGTGTATGAACAATGGTATGGGATTGAGGCAGCTCCACAACAACTAATAAATAATGCAGTATATGGCTTAACTGAGTGGGCAAAAGAGGAAGTACAAGGGGCAAAACTAATATCAAATCCAGGCTGTTATCCTACAGCGACATTATTAGGTTTAGCACCGTTAATGGTTGAAAAGCTAGTTGAACCTAAATCGATAATTATAGATGCGAAGAGTGGTACTTCAGGAGCAGGTCGTACACCGACTGCGATAACTCATTACGCAGAAATGAATGAGAATTTTAAAATCTATAAAGTTAACCAGCATAAGCATATTCCTGAAATTGAGCAGGGGTTACATGGATGGGATGAACGAGTATCAACAGTTACGTTTAGTACTCATCTTGTACCAATGGTAAGGGGTATCATGTCGACTATTTATGCACAAGCAACAAATCCGATGTCAGAGGAACAACTACGTGAGCTATACGAAACAATGTATGAACAATCGCCATTTGTACGTATAAGGAAAAATGGACAGTTCCCATCAACGAAAGAAGTCTATGGAACGAACTATTGTGATATTGGAATCACATATGATGAGCGTACTGGACGAATTACAGTTGTATCAGTAATTGATAATCTTGTTAAGGGTGCAGCTGGTCAGGCGATTCAGAATTTAAATGTTATGCAAGGATTTGATGAAAAAATGGGCTTAGATTTAGTCCCATTGTATCCATAAAGAGAAAATTTGAGGTGAACATCGTGAGCGTAAATACAATCGAAATTATAGAAGAGGGAAGTGTCACTACACCAAAAGGGTTTAAAGCAACAGGGGTGGCATCTGGTATTAAAAAAAATGGACGTTTAGATTTAGGTGCAATTATATGTGACGTTCCTGCAAGTAGTGCGGCCGTTTATACACTAAATAAAGTTCAGGCAGCACCGTTAAAGGTAACACAAGAGGCAATTGCCAAAGAAGGGAAGCTTCAGGCAATTATCGTAAATAGCGGAAATGCTAATGCGTGTACAGGAACAAAAGGGTTAGATGATGCATATAAAATGCAAGAAGCAGGAGCGGAGAAGTTTAACCTACCTACGCATTATGTAGCTGTTACTTCAACCGGTGTCATTGGAGAATTGTTACCGATGGATAACTTACTTTCAGGTATTACACAATTAGCTCCAGAAGGAAATGAGACAGCTGCTACTACATTTAACGAAGCGATTTTAACAACTGATATTATACAAAAACATGCATGTGTACAAACAAACATAGACGGCAAGATTGTCACAGTTGCTGGTACTGCTAAAGGTTCAGGGATGATTCACCCTAATATGGCAACAATGCTTGGATTTATTACAACAGACGCTAACATCACACCAGGTAACCTTCAGCGAGCGCTATCTGAAGTTACGGACGAAACCTTTAATCGAATTACAGTTGATGGAGATACATCAACAAATGATATGGTTGTTGTTATGGCAAGTGGCTTAGCTGAAAACGACTTTTTAACGCCTGAACACCCTGAATGGTCTACATTTGTGGCAGCACTTAAGCAAACAAGTGAAACATTAGCTAAAAAGATTGCACGTGACGGTGAAGGAGCAACAAAATTAATTGAAGTTCAAGTCAAAGGTGCAAAAACAGATATAGATGCAGGAAAAGTAGCTAAACAAATTGTTGGCTCGTCTCTTGTTAAAACAGCGATTTTTGGAACAGATGCAAACTGGGGACGTATAATATGCGCAATTGGTTATAGTGGAGCAGATATTGACCCAGATAAAATTGATATTGCGGTTGGACCGATTGAAACATTAAAAAATAGTCAACCACTTCCTTTTTCAGAGGAAGATGCGAAGTCTTATTTAGAGAAAGAGAATATTACTATATTCGTAGATTTACATGCCGGTAATGGATTTGGTAAGGCATGGGGTTGTGATTTATCTTATGACTATGTACGTATTAATGCGGGATATAGAACGTAACTACGAAGCTATAATGTAAATGCTGAGTTACAGTGGAGCTATTGCTTAGATACAATCGAAATGAGGGAAGATACATGAACGAAATCGTTGTTGTAAAGTGCGGAGGAAGTACGATTGCTGAGCTTTCAGATGACTTCTTTGTAAGCCTTAAGGCACTTAAGGACGCTGGGAAATCACCTGTTATTGTTCATGGTGGTGGACCTGAGATAAATAAATTATTACAAGTATTAAAGATTGAGAGTGAGTTTATCAACGGCTTACGTAAAACGACAGCAGATGTTCTAGATACGGCTGAAATGGTTTTATGTGGAAAAGTTAATAAACGCTTAGTTCAGAAATTACACCAAGCTGGGTTAAAAAGTATTGGACTTTCAGGGTGTGATGGTGGATTAATTACAGCGAAGCCAATCGATAAAGAGGCTCTAGGATTTGTTGGAGAAGTTGAAGCGTTAAATGCAGAGCTCTTAACTTCATTTATTAATCAAGACCTTGTCCCGATTATTGCTCCAATAGGAATGGGAGAAGATGGGGAACGATATAACATTAATGCAGATAGTGCAGCAGGTGCAGTTGCAGATGGACTTGGAGCGAAACAGCTTATTTTTGTAACAGATGTACCTGGAATTTTACAAAATGGTAACTTACTAGATGTAGTAACAACAGTGGATATTGAAACTCTAATTGAAGATGGAACAATATACGGTGGAATGATTCCTAAAGTAACGGCAGCTGTAAAGAGCCTACAAGGAAATATTGAAGAAGTAATGATTATGAATGGAAAAGGGACGACACTATCAGAAGATGGTTCGATTATTGGAACGAAAGTAATAAAACAACCAGCTGTTACAGAAGTACTTTAAATATAGAAGTAAGGTGGAGAAAATAAAATGAGTGTATTATTTCCTACGTATGCAAGATGGGAAGTGGCGGTAAAAGAAGGAAAAGGAACGACAATTATAGATGTAAATGGAAAAAGCTATTTAGACTTTACTTCTGGAATTGCTGTTTGTAATTTAGGGCATTGTCATGAAAAGGTAAATCAAGCGCTGAAAGACCAAGTTGATAAAGTTTGGCATGTGTCTAATTTATTTCAAATTGAAGCCCAAGAGCGTGTCGCAAGTATTTTAACTGAATATTCTAGTGGTGAATATGTATTCTTTTGTAATAGTGGAGCAGAGGCAAATGAAGCAGCTATTAAATTAGCTCGTAAGCATACAGGTAAGTATAAAATTTTAAGCTTTCAACAATCTTTCCATGGAAGAACACTAGGAAGCATGTCAGCTACAGGCCAAGATAAGGTACATCAAGGATTCGGTCCGTTATTACAGGATTTTAAATACCTACCATATAATGATTTAGACGCAGTAAAGGATGCAATTACAGATGAAATAGCAGCAGTTATGATTGAGGTTATTCAAGGTGAAGGTGGAGTACGCATCGGGAATGAAGACTTTATTAAAGGTGTAGCATCACTTTGTGAAGAGCATGGTGTACTCCTAATTGTTGATGAAGTACAAACAGGAATTGGCCGTACAGGTAAGCCTTTTGGCTACCAACATTACGGAATTTCTCCAGATATCATCTGTGTGGCGAAAGGACTTGGAAATGGATTCCCAGTAGGTGGGATTATTGGTAAAGGACATTTAAAAGAAGCCTTTTCACCAGGAAGTCACGGTTCAACCTTTGGAGGTAACTTTCTTGCGATGGCAGCAGCAGAAGCGACAATAAATGAAATCTTTAATCCTACTTTCCTAGCAGAAGTTGAGGAAAAAGGGAATTATTTTAAAGATTTATTAGCTGAGAAGCTTAAAAATGTTCCTTCTGTACAGTCTATCCAAGGAAAGGGACTTATGATCGGTGTAACTTTTGACCAGGAAGTTGCTCCAATGCTAAAAGATTTACGTGATAATGGCTTACTAGCCCTAGTTGCAGGTCCAAATGTACTTCGTTTAGTACCACCATTAATCGTTACGAAAGAAGAGATTGAGAAGGCAGTAGAGTTAATCGTAGAACAATGTGAAAAGCTATAAATTTTTTTTCGTACGATTGAATAAAAATACCTTGTTTGAAATAAATATACAACAATGAAAACGGATAGGAGGACCTTCGATGAAAGGATATTTGGTACTATCTTCAGGTGAGACGTTTGAGGGAGAATGGTTAGGGGGTTCAGAAGAGGTATACGGGGAAGTTGTTTTCTTTACAGGAATGACAGGTTATCAAGAAGTCATTACGGACCCATCATTTAAAGGACAGATTGTTGTTTTCACGTATCCCTTAATTGGGAATTATGGGGTTAATGATGTAGATAATGAGAGCAAAATTCCTCAAGTAACTGGAGTTATCACAAGTGAAAGTAACGAAGAGGGATTCCATTATGAATCGAACCAATCGTTTGGAAGGCATCTTCAAAATCAAGATGTGCCTTTACTTGTAGGTGTTGATACTCGTGCAGTTGTAAAACGAATTCGTGAGCTTGGTGATATGGGGGCAATTCTAACAACTAATTTAGATAATGTAAATTTTGAAGATAAACAACCGATTGGAACACGAAATTTAGTAGAAGAAGTATCGACAAAAACAATTGAGACAGTTGGTGATGGAGAGCACCATGTTGTATTAGTTGATTTCGGTTATAAACAGTCGATAGTTGATTCTCTAGTAAAAATGGATTGTAAAGTATCGATTGTGCCATATGATACAGGGTTAGATACAATACAACAATTAAAGCCAGATGGAATTCTTTTATCGAATGGTCCTGGTAATCCTAAACAGCTGGAAGCACATTTACCAACGATAAAAAGTATTGCGACAGCATTTCCGACACTAGGAATTTGTTTAGGACACCAACTATTGGCTCTTGCCTTTGGTGGAGATACTGAAAAGCTACGATTTGGTCACCGTGGAGCAAATCAACCGGTTCAGGATATCGTGACAAAGCAAGTGTATATGACATCACAAAACCATAGCTATGTAGTAAAGGAAGATGACGTTTCTGAAACTGGTTTTTCAGTAAGATATAAAAATATTAATGACGGTTCAGTGGAAGGTCTTGTTCATAGCCTTTATCCGATTACTTCGGTACAGTTTCATCCGGAAGCTCACCCTGGACCTAGCGATAGTGAAACAATTTTCGCCTTATTTAAAAAAGAAATGAGTAGCAAGAGGAGAGAGAAACTTTATGCCTAAGGATACTTCCATCACATCTGTTCTTGTTATAGGTTCGGGCCCGATTGTAATTGGTCAGGCAGCAGAATTCGATTATGCAGGGACTCAAGCTTGTCTAGCATTACGAGAAGAAGGGGTTAAGGTAATCCTTGTTAATAATAATCCAGCAACTGTGATGACAGATAAATCGTGTGCAGATGTTGTTTATTTTGAACCTTTAACAGTAGAAAGTATTGAAAAAATTATTCAAAAAGAAAAACCGGATGGTCTTCTAGCAACTTTAGGAGGTCAAACAGGTTTAAATCTTGCATTGGCATTGCATAAAGCAAACCTATTAGAAAAATATTCTGTAAAACTACTAGGAACTCCTATTGAGTCAATTATTAAAGGGGAAGATAGAGAAGAATTTCGTGCATTAATGCATGAACTCAATGAGCCTGTTCCCGATAGTGAAATTGTTTCTACTTCAATTGAAGCAATTGACTTTGCAAATAAAGTTGGTTATCCGATTATTGTCCGCCCTGCTTACACGTTAGGTGGTGCTGGTGGAGGAATTGCCTCGACTGAAGAGGAACTTCGCTATATTATTAAGGGCGGTCTAGAGATGAGTCCTATTACGCAATGCTTAATAGAAAAGAGCATTGCAGGTTTTAAGGAAATTGAGTACGAGGTAATGCGTGACTCGAATGATACGTGTATTACTGTTTGTAATATGGAGAACATTGACCCAGTTGGGGTTCATACGGGTGATTCTATTGTTGTAGCCCCGTCTCAAACACTAACAGACGTGGAATATCAAATGCTGCGTTCAGTTTCAGTAAAAATTATTCGTGCTCTTGGGATTGTTGGTGGTTGTAATATTCAATTCGCTCTTGATCCTTATAGTAAGCAATATTATTTAATTGAAGTGAATCCTCGTGTGAGTCGTTCATCTGCTTTAGCATCTAAAGCAACAGGTTATCCAATTGCACGTATGGCAGCAAAGCTTAGCTTAGGTTATCACTTGCATGAATTATTAAATCCTGTAACAGGACATACGTATGCGAGTTTTGAACCAGCATTGGATTATCTAGTTGTGAAGTTCCCACGTTGGCCATTTGATAAATTTGTTCATGCAGACAGAAAGCTTGGAACTCAAATGAAAGCAACTGGAGAGGTAATGGCAATCGAAAGAAACCTTGAAAGTGCATTTCAAAAAGCCGTACGTTCACTAGAAATAAAGACAGATGGCCTGTCACTTCCATCATTGAAAAGTTGGTCTGAAGAACAATTATGGAACGTGGTTGTTAAACCGGATGATAGACGTTTCTTTGCAATTTTAGAGTTAATGAGAAAAGGAATCACAATTGAGGAAATTCATGAGAAAACAGAAATAAACTTATTTTATTTAACTAGCTGGAAGAAGTTATTAGAGCTTGAAAAATCAGCTCAAGAAATGACATTTGCATCTGTTTCAAAAGAAGCTTTAGCTAAGCTGAAGAAATATGGTTTTTCTGACCAATGGCTTGCAAGTGTTTGGAGTGTGACCCCTTTAGAGTTACGTAACAAGCGTAAAAGTTTAGAAATTTTACCATCTTATAAAATGGTTGATACGTGTGCAGGAGAATTTACAGCATCAACAGCTTATTACTACTCTAGCTGGAGTGGTGAACAGGATGTAGATGTGTCTTCGGACAAGAAAAAAGTTTTAATTATAGGTTCAGGACCTATAAGAATTGGACAAGGGATTGAATTTGACTATTGTTCAGTTCATGGCGCATTAAGCTTGAAAGAGCTTGGTTATGAAGCAATCATTATGAATAATAACCCTGAAACCGTAAGTACTGATTATGAGATGGCAGACCGCCTATACTTTGAGCCACTAACTGTGGAAGATGTATTAAATGTTATTGAGCTTGAAGGAATTGAAGGAGTCATTGTTCAGCTTGGAGGTCAAACAGCGATTTCATTAGTAGAGGGCTTAGAAGAAGCAGGTATTCGTCTATTTGGTACGACAATGGATACAATTGATGAACTAGAAGACCGTGGACGTTTCTATGATTTCATGAACCGAGTAAATGTGCCACATATCCCTGGTGTAACGGCTTATAGTGAAGCTGAAGTTTTAGAAAAAGCAGAGGAGATTGGGTATCCGGTATTACTTCGTCCGTCATATGTAATTGGTGGGCAAGGTATGGCAATACACTCAACAAAAGAGGAGCTACTTGCTTATATTCAGGATACTGAGAATAACATGGCTTACCCAATTCTAATTGATGCCTATTACCCTGGTGTAGAAATTGAAGTCGATGTGCTGACAGATAGCAAAGATGTACTGATTCCTGGAATGTTCCAGCATATTGAAAAGGCAGGGGTACATTCGGGCGATAGTATGGCTGTTACTCCACCATTCTCATTATCAGATGAGACGAAGGAAACGATACTAGCTTACACAAAACAAATTGCACAAGGAATGGATTTCCGTGGCGTATTTAATATTCAATTTGTATTATTTGAAGGTACGCTATACGTGATTGAGATTAATCCGCGTGCCTCTCGTACTGTTCCAATACTAAGTAAAGTAACAGGACTTAACATGATTGGTGTAACGGTTCAATTGTTATTAGGCAAAACGTTATCGGAAGTAGGTCTTACACCTGGGGTACTACCAGAAACTCCTTATTATACAGTGAAGGCACCGATTTTCTCATATAGCAAATTAGCAGGGCTTGATCCATTACTAGAAGCGGAAATGAAATCAACTGGAGAACTAATCAGTATTGATACATCCGTTCAAGTCGCAATGAAAAAAGCATTTGCTTGGAGTGAAGGGCAAATACCGGCTATGTATCAAAAGGAAGGTTCTATTTATTGTGATATTGCTGATGAAGAGTGGGGGAATTTTACCCCTTTAGCTAAAAAATTAAAGGAACAAGGATTTACGCTTATATCGGATTGTAAGCATGATTTGATTGATGATATTGGAAGCTTTGAGACTTGGAATCAACAAGAGAATGCGTTAGGTCTTATTAGTATTCCGAAAAAAGGTCATCGTACAGGTAAAGAAAAAAGACAAATTGCATTAAAGCAACGTATCACTGTAATTACAGAGCTGTCCACTTTAGAAATGATGCTCAGTAGTTTTCATGCTAAAGATACAGACGTTTGCTCTATTGGAGAATGGCTCTCGATGCAGACGGCTAAAGCGTAAACATAGGAGAAGGGGAGTGAGTGAGATGCTTCAAACGAAAACGAGCATTGAGCCTGCAACATTTAAAGGAAAAGATTTTTTAACATTATTAGATTATACATCGGACGAAATTCTATTCATGCTTAACAAAGCAGTTGAGCTTAAGAAGTTACAAAAAGAAGGACATTGTCCATCCTTACTTGCTGGAAAATCGCTTGGAATGATTTTTGAAAATGCTTCTACAAGAACTCGTGTTTCTTTTGAAGTAGGAATGACACAACTTGGTGGGCACGCTCTTTTCCTAAGTCCACGTGACATGCAAATTGGTCGTGGTGAACCAATTTGTGATACAGCCCAAGTACTTTCTCGTTATGTTGATGCAATCATGGTGCGTACAAATAGTCATGAAAAAGTAGCAGAGCTTGCAAAATTCTCTACTGTACCAGTTATTAATGCTTTAACTGATGATTACCATCCATGTCAGGCATTGGCGGATCTACTAACGATTTATGAAAATAAAGGACAATTTACAGGCTTAAAAATGGCATTTATTGGAGATGGTAACAATGTAGCACATTCTTTACTTATCGCAGCTGCTAAGGTTGGAATGGATGTGGCCGTTGCAACACCAAAAGGATATGAAATGAATCCAGTGATTGTTGAGAAGGCTTTATCTGTAGCAGACGAAACAGGTTCAACAGTTACTATAACAAATGACCCATTAGAAGCAGTCCGTGATGCAGATGTTATCTATACAGATGTTTGGGCAAGCATGGGATATGAGGAAGAACAGAAAGCAAGAGAAGAAGCATTTACAGGCTTCCAAGTAAACAATGAGTTAGTTAGCGTTGCAAAAGACGATTATATTTTCCTTCACTGCTTACCGGCCCATCGTGGTGAAGAAGTGGCAGCAGAAGTTATCGATAGCAACCATTCAGTTGTTTATGATGAAGCAGAAAACCGCCTTCACGCACAAAAAGCGATTTTGGCTTTGTTAGTATAAATCTTAAAAACCACTTTCTATTCGGAAAGTGGTTTTTAAGATTCTAAGGATTATTTTTCAAATTCAATCCAATCATGAAAAGTATCCAATGAGGGGATAGTAAGATGGAAGTTCTAGATAAAAAGGAGTTGAACATTATGGGACAAAGTCATCAATTTGAACCGGGTCATAAAGCTCCAAACAATGGAATTTATGTGGAAATCGGTGAAACAGGTAGCATGGTTCAAAATCCACAAAAGGTTAAGTTAAAAGCCGGTGATACATTCCCTGCTACACAAAATAATAACCGTAAATGGACGTATAAGCGTAAGCCTTAAAATCCTACAGTAAAAGGCGGGAGTTAAAATGACACAATCAAAAAGCCAATCTGAGCGACAATTTAGAAAACGTAAAAATGCGCAAAATCCTCATGGAAAAGTGAGATCACTTAAGCAAATTGCAGAGGAAGAAACGAAGTAAGTTTTGTATTTATGTAGTCCTACTATGGGTGAAGCACTCATGGTAGGATTATTTAATATCTTTTATCTGTGATCAATTTTACAGAATTGAAGTTAATATTGTTCTATAATTAGTTTTGTAAACAGAAGTAATTACACTTTATATAGATGGTAATTAGTCTGACCAACTAATTATCCTTCAGAAATAATACGAAATGCCGATAATAGACAGACTTAAAAGGAATTAATCCTTCTAGGTCTGTCTATTACTTATGATAAAAAACCTATGAGTTCATTTGGAAGCTCATAGGTTAAGGCCTTAATTAATTATAATACTAACATTTTTTCTAGCCTTTCTACATGGTGTACGGTTATAAATCCTTGCTTGTTACTAACAATACCTTCTCGTTTTAGTTGATTGATTAATCTATTTACACTTTCTCTCGTAGCACCGAAATAGCTCCCTAATTCCTCGTGAGTAAGTTTTAGTTGAATAGTTATTCCTTGTTCCGTTTCTTCACCATACTCTTTAACTAATCGTAGAAGAGTTGAGGCTAATGAATCTTGTTTCCCATATAAGGCAACGTCTCTAAGTGTTGCTTGAGATGTACGTAATCGGTTAGACATAATTTTAAAAAGACCATTTGCTATTTCTGGACATTTTTTTGCGTATTCTTCCAATTCCTTTATTTGAATCGAAGACACAACGCTTTCTTCAATCGCAGTAGCTGTTGCAGGATAGGTATCTCCTTTAGTACCAAATAAAGCTGCTTCAGCAAAGATTTCTCCTGGTTTGCGGACGGTAAGCGTAATTTCCTTTCCTTCTGTAGAGCTTTTACTAATTCTAATTTTTCCTTTATTAACAAAGTAAATAGCCTCAGCAATATCAAATTCGAAAAAGATTACTTCTCCCTTTTTTATAGTTTCAACAGTATTAATTGAATCGAGTGAGTTCTTTTCATCCTTGGATAAATTGCTAAATAATGTGATAGATGTAAAGCTAGCTTCGGTCATAATATCACCTCATGATATAGAACTTTTCTAATATAGAAAGGTATTCAAGTTTATAAAGATAATCTGAAATACGTTTTTGAACAACCTTATTATCAAAAGCCTATCACGGTGTAAAATACCTATCAGTGATTTTTTTCACATTCTAGTAAGAGTTTATCTGTTAGTATCGTGTAGAGAGGATATCTAGTAATAAAAATTAATTTTTTAGATACCTCATTTACTAGAAGTTAAAAACTATTATTGAGGACGTGATGATATGACGTTAATAGATAAGTTCGGACGAAATCATGATTATTTACGTATTTCAGTGACAGACCGGTGCAATTTATTATGTCATTATTGCGTACCAAATGGAGTTCACGATTGTACGAGTTGGAAAAACTTAATGACTGATGATGAGATTATTTCAATCGTAGAAGCAGGAGCAGCTCTAGGTATTACGAAGATTAGAATTACGGGTGGCGAGCCATTAGTTCGAAAGGGCTTACCTAATTTAATTTCCAGATTGAATGAAATTTCAGGTATTGAAGACATTGCTCTTACGACGAATGGAATTTTCCTAAAAAAATATGCTCAACAATTAAAAAACGCTGGTCTGAAACGTTTAAATATAAGCTTAGATTCATTACAAGAAGATAAATTTACACAAATTACCAGTAATGGCAGACTGATGGATGTAATAGAAGGGATTGAAGAAGCAATCCGATTAGGGCTTCATCCAATTAAGATAAATGTTGTTTTGATGAAGGATTATAATGTTAATGAAGTCTCTTCATTTCTACAGTGGACAAAGGACGAGAAAATCCAAGTTCGATTTATTGAATATATGCCAATTGGTGATACACAAACAAATTGGTCTAAACAATATCAATCTTTATCAGTAGTTGAAGAAATAGCATCTAAAATGGGTGAATATGAACCAAAGGAAAAAGAAAAATCTTCTGGTCCTGCTAGAGTATTTTCGTTTAAAGGTGCAAAAGGTAGTTTTGGTTTAATTCACCCTATCTCAAATGATTTTTGTAACAGCTGTAATCGTCTACGGTTAACTGCAGACGGAAACTTAAAGTCATGTCTATTTTGGGAAGCTGAGGTCCCAGTTAAGCACCTTGCATTTAGCCCTGAAAAGTTAACAATAGCCTATAAACAAGCATTGTTACTAAAGCCTGAAAATCATGAAATGGGTAAGCAAATCTTTGAGCAAGGTTCACCTACAAAGAGACATATGTCTGCAATAGGTGGATAAATTTTCACGGGTGTGATTAACTTCACAGACGTTATACAGAAATGCAAGTATAGTATAAGTATCCCCTTTGAAATATAAATATTAGGACAGCCGGCAGTCATCATATGGTGACTGTCGGTTTTTTTTTCTACTAGTACTTGAAATACTGTGAGAATTCACCAGAAGCCTCATTTTTAATAATTAGGGAAAGTGAAAAGGTATGAGTCGATGGCTGTGACCATTAACTCATACCTTTTTTATTAGGCTTGTAGTTCTTTTGTGTTTAGTATCGTGTCTACTTTTGTTGCTAGTTGATTGTAGTATGGGAAGAGAATTGAGTCCTTCTTAAACAGTTGAGGAACTGTACCGTCTTCATTTGCTGTTGTCATTGGTATTGCTGCTAGTAATTCAGTGTTAAAGGTTTTCGCAAGGGATTCTCCGCCGCCTCTTCCAAACAAGTAATATTGCTCATCTGTTCTTGTTGGAGGTGAGAAGTAAGACATATTTTCTACAATTCCAAGTAATTCATGGTTCGCTCGTAGAGCCATAGTACCTGCTCTTTCAGCTACATAGGTTGCAGTAGGATGTGGCGTTGTTACAAGAATGTTTTTACAGTGAGGGATGAATTTCTGCATATCTAATGCAACATCGCCTGTACCAGGAGGCATGTCTAAGATGACATAGTCCGTATCTCCCCATACAACCCCTTCTAGAAAACGTTCTACTAACACTCCAAGTGCAGGTCCCCTCCAGCTAATAGGTTTATTCCCTCTTACCATAAAACCAGGTGACATCACGCTAATTCCGTGACTCATGACAGGTATTAGCTTACTGTTGATTGAACCTGGTCTCTCCTCTATTTCTAAAATACTAGGAACACTATAGCCGTAAATATCTAAATCAATTATAGCAACCTTCTTTTTCAATCGACTTAGAGCAAGTGCAAGATTAACTGCAACTGTTGACTTTCCTACTCCCCCTTTACCACTTATGACGGCAATTACATGACCTGTTATCATTTTTCTTCACTCCATTTCCTTATGAAACTCGAAACCTGTGACATTAAAATTGTACTAGCTTACCAAATTTTTGGATGTGACTTTTTTCACAACATTAAAAGATAGAAAGGATTACAATGAATGCATAGTAAATAGATGATTTAGAGGAGAGGTCTTTATGAACAGGGTGAATAAAATTACATGGAAGCTAGGAGTAATCATTATTTCAACGATCGTACTTTGTATGGCGATTATTTCTTATTCTAATTATCGCATTAGTTATGAACGTGTAAAGGAAGCGGCAGCGATTGAATTATATGGCTGCGCAAATATTACAACAGGGCTGCTTAACCCTAGTGAAATAGAAGTATTAGTCAGTGGAGATTTATCTAAGTCTCAGGAATTAGGAGAAATGTTAAGTTGGACTGTTGACCACAAAGGAATATTTGAAAATCAATATATTCTTAGTTTAGATGGAACAATTTTGATTGCAGATGAAAATACACAGAACCAGGGCTTTCATGCTGGAGATTCATTTTACATAGATGAGGAAGCGTTAGAAATTATCTTATCCATGGGACACCCTCATTACTCAGATATATATGAATTTGGTGGTATGGAGCGTTTAACAGGTTATGCACCAATATTTAAAGACCATGATCCAACAAAAGAGATTATTGCGATTAGTGCAATTGACTTTAATGCAAAAATTGTTCATGAGAGAACATGGGATATGGTAAGAGGAGGAATCTTATTTGGGTTTATTCCTTTGTTATTAACAGGGTTTTTCACCGTAATTTTAATTGCTAGAACAACAAAGCCAATCACTGATTTAATTGGTTATGCAAGGAATGTAGCTCAAGGAGATCTATCAACACCTTCATTAGAAATTAAAAGAAATGATGAAATTGGACAATTAGCAAAAGATTTTACATCAATGGTGGAAAATTTGCGTGAAGTTATAAAAGAAGTATCGGATAATTCACATCAAGTAGCCGCAACGTCAGAACAATTATCTGTTCGTTCA
Source organism: Bacillus sp. FJAT-45350 (assembly GCF_002335805.1). Taxonomy (NCBI): domain Bacteria; kingdom Bacillati; phylum Bacillota; class Bacilli; order Caryophanales; family Bacillaceae; genus Bacillus; species Bacillus sp. FJAT-45350. Next base: position 154,083 of record NZ_NISU01000001.1, read on the forward strand.
GAGGATATTACATTAGCTACAGAGCGAAATGGTGAGCATATTCAAAACATTCGAGATGGCTCTTATGACCAAGTGAAGAATGCTTTAAATATTAATGATGTTGTGACTAATGTATCAAACTCAATGGAAAAATTAGTAGAGCGTATCGAAAATGTCGAAAAATACTTTGAACAAGCAACAGTTAAATCAAATACAGGTGATGGAATTATTCGTAAAGGAATCGAGCGGATGGGTGTTATACAAGAGAAATCAGAATTGATGACAGCCTCGATTACTGATTTAGACGAAAAGTCAGACCAAATTAATGAGATTATATCTATCATTACAGCGATTGCAGAACAAACAAATTTACTAGCACTTAATGCAGCAATCGAGTCTGCTCGTGCTGGTGAGCATGGGAAAGGCTTTGCGGTCGTAGCAGATGAGGTTCGTAAACTAGCAGAGCAATCTTCAAAATCAACAAGTCAGATTAGAGATCTAATAGGGGAAATTCAAGTTGAAACAGAAAGGGCAGTAACAGCATCAAAAGACGGAAACAAAGCAGTTGAAGATGGGATGGATGTCATTACTCAAGCAGGTACAGCTTTCAATGATATTTCTCAATCAATTTCACATGTTACTACGGAAGTAGAGCAAGTTGCTGTTTCAATGAAGAATATTAACCTTGACATTAGTCAAATCGTAAACCTATCAGAAACAATTGTTGGAATTTCAGAAGGTCATTCCACTCATACTGAACAGGTGGCAGAATCTACTGAGCAACAAACAGCAGCTATGCAAGAAATTAGAGCTGCGGCAAATAGCTTATCTGCTATGTCAGAAAGATTAGAGGAAAAGGTAAAGAGCTTTAAAGTGTGATGAATTTCACGGAAATAAGTGTGAACTATCTATAAGCTAGGAAGTAAGAGAGTTATCGGCTGACATAACTGCAACCGTTAACGGATGAAGGAGGAACTAAGATGAATCATTCTTATACAAAACTAAGAGATTACAATCATTCTCCGTTTATTGTTATATGGGAAGTAACTAGAGCTTGTGCACTAAAGTGTTTACATTGCCGAGCTGAAGCTCAATACAAAGCTGACCCAGCACAGCTTTCTACTGAAGAAGGAAAAAGATTAATTGATGAAATAGCCAAGCTAGATAATCCCCTTTTCGTATTTACAGGTGGAGATCCTCTTATGAGGGAAGATTTATTTGAATTAGCACAATATGCAATCAATGAAAAGAAAATCTCAGTATCGATGACACCAAGTGCCACTCCAAAGGTGACGAAAGAAGCAGTAGACAGGGCAAAGGAAGTTGGCTTATCAAGATGGGCTTTTAGCTTAGATGGTTCTACAGCTGAAATACATGACCATTTTAGAGGAACAAAAGGTTCTTTCGAAACAACTATGAAAGGGATCTCTTATTTAAAAGAAGCCAAAATCCCCATTCAAGTAAATACAACAGTCTCTGCATACAATCTTCATGACTTAGAGGAGATAAGCAAACAAGTAAAGAAAATGGGTGCTGTGTTGTGGAGTTTATTCTTCCTTATTCCAACTGGAAGAGCTCAGGAAAAGGATATGCTACCAGCTGAACAACATGAAAAGGTGATGGAATGGCTTGTTCAAGTACAAGAAAAGATGCCATATTATGTGAAGGCAACTGAAGCACCTCATTACCGTCGCGTCCTTGTTGAGAAAAATAGTAGAAAAAAGGCTGTAAGTGTAGAGAAGCGTAATGATGTTCTAGGAAGAGCACCAAAAGGTGTAAATGATGGTGATGGCTTTGTCTTTATAAGTCATACTGGAGATGTATACCCAAGTGGATTTTTGCCTATCAAGTGTGGTAGTGTGCGTGAGCAATCACTAGGGGATATATATCGAAACTCACCAATCCTACAACAACTAAGAAATAAGTCAGCCCTAAAAGGGAAATGTGGGGTCTGCGAATACAAAGAGCTATGTGGTGGCTCACGTGCCCGTGCATACGCTGTTACTGGTGATTATTTAGAAAGCGATCCTACATGTGCATATATACCAATGAAATTGAGAGAATTAGTAAGTTTATAAGATAGATGAGGTTTTCCGATGGTTAGTATTCTACCTTCTGGAAAACCTTTTTTATTCTGAAAAAAAATAATTATTTTATTAATAGAATCCGTTATACGTGCATATAGTTTACTAGAAACCGAGAAAGAGAGGGAAGTAGATTCACTATACTATTAGAACTAGATTTATTTTAATAAATTATAACGTTTTAATGTGAATGACCTAGAAAAAAGTAGGGTTTTTATAAAAATAAGCAGTATCTTTTTCTTTTTGTCGAACCTTGTAGTATTATGGAACTAGTGTTAAAGTAGATAACGTTAGCAAAAGACACCAATGAATCAAACTCCTTATGACTAAGCTGATGAATTGCAGGTATATTGACGGACTGCATCTAGTAAATTTATAAATGAGGAGAATTGACATGAAAAAAATAATACAAAGATATTCAAAACAAGAAATCGGAATTATCATTGCATTTATTATGACAATTTTATTAATGTGTGCTTCTGTTCTTATTTCTTCTTAATCTATAGAATTAGCGATTGAACTAAATTATATATACTGTTATGAAAGTACCCTCTGTGGTGCTTTTTTTTTATGTAAGGTGAAAGATAATTACACTAATAAAAAGTAGTAGAAGTAAATACTCTACCAATCCCCCAGATTTAAAAGTAAGAGGGAATTTCACATTCCAAGGTAGAGGATAAAATAACTTTATCCCTCTAGGAGTCATCATATCTCCAATTAAGTGACTAATAGTTCCAATTACTAGTCCTAGTACAAATGAGTAGGGCGCCATATCTCGAAGAATTCCCCATAATAGGGCAACAAATAATATGCTATGAAAAAACTTTCGATGCCCAAAGAAAAAATATACTAGTTTTGATATAGAAGGGAGCTTTCGTCCAATTTTACTTTTCATATGATCAATATCAGGAAGTAACGCACCAATAATCAATCCTCCACTAAATAGTACAAGATCATCTATTACTGGTGAGTAAATCTGTAATGCTCCTATACCAGTGGCTAAACCAAAGGCTATATGTGTTTTATACTGCATCTTACTACCCCAATTTTCTATGACTTTTTTAATTATAATTGAGTTCCCCTCTTAACTATACAAAACCTAATCATTGTTTTCTATACTCTCATTTCATCCATTGCCAATATTTTGTCACAATATCTTTTTTGAATTTCATTTCATGTGTGATAAATTTCACTGTCTCAATATCTTAATCAGCCTACAATGTATTTAACAACAAGATAACTTGTTAGATTCTAAAGGGGTGGAAGAAGATGAATGATTTTGTAAGATCCTTTTATTCAAAAACAAGCATGTATGCTTTTTTCGTAGTATTAGTATTAATTTTTACAATGTGGGTTGGAACGAAGGGCTTTGTAAAGATAGATATGATGTTGTTTGGGTATTTTATTTCTTCAATAGTATTTGCTATCGGAATTACGGTTCGGACATGTTCATGGCTTATTAGACCAGCCACACATCAAGTGTTTAAACGCACACTTCAAAATTTAAAGAAACGTAAGAGACAGAAGCGTAATGTAAAGGCTATTACAAAGACATTAGTAGATAATATTATTCTTCAAAAATTTATTTTCAAGCGTGGTCTTTATCGTGGCATTCAACACTGGTTAGTAGCTTGGGGCTGTATTGGTTCATTCGGGTTTACATTTGGTTTAACTTTTGGGTGGATTCATTTTGCTTTAATAGATGCACAAACATATGCAGTTGTTGCAATGGGTGTTCAAGTAATGACAATGCATCCTGATGGATTCATAGCTCATATCATGTACAACATTTTAAATATTACAGCACTAATGGTATTAGGTGGCGTAACGATGATGATGATTCGTCGTGCGAGAGATAAAAATGTACAAGTAGGTCAGCGTTTTGAATTCGATTTATTCCCACTTTATGTGTTATTAGCAGTAACAGTAACAGGATTATTATTAACTGTTTCATATAAATTTTTAGGTGGATTTATTCATCCTTATCTATCATTGATTCATCAAATAACAGTCGTAATTTTCTTAGTTTACTTCCCATTTGGAAAGCTATTCCATTTACCTATTCGTCCATTGGCAGTTTCAGTACCGATGAACTATCAAGAAGTGATCCAAGTTGATACAAGAGCATGTAAGAAATGTGGAACGAATTATAGTAGTGATGACCAAATAGAAGATGTAAAAGGAATTCTTGGAGTTCAAAACTTTGATTTACAACTTGAAGATGGCTCATATCTAGCAGACTATTGTCCGTCATGTCGTCGTAGAATGCGTGTGATGAGTCAATTAAACTTAGAAAATCCAATGGGTAACCCATTCGGTCCAATTCAAACAAATAACGGAATTCATGTACCAGGGTTTAGTCAAAAACGTTCTGAAGAATTTTACAATAAGAGTGAATCTAAGGAGGAGAAATAAATGACTCAATTTCTACAAAAAGAAGGGACGAAAAACCTTCAACATCCAGGTGAAAAGCTAATTAGTACACATTGCTGTTATTGTGGGATGCAGTGTGGAATGCATATACGTTTAAATGAAAAAACGGGGAAAGTAGTAGGGGTAGAGCCTCGATACGATTGGCCTGTAACGTTAGGGAAGATGTGTCCTAAAGGAGTTACAGCTTACCAAACAATTGACCATGATGAAAGAATTACAAAGCCTTTAATTAAGAAGAATGGTCAGTTTGTAGAAGCTACTTGGAATGAAGCACTAGATTTAATTGAAACAAATTATAAAAAGCTGCAATCTGAACATGGTATGGACGCTATTGGAGTGTTCGGTGGCGTATCAATGACAAATGAAAAATGTTATTTAGTTGGTAAATATGCACGTGCTGTTTTAGGTACACGCTATGTTGATTATAACGGTCGTTTTTGTATGAGTTCTGCAGCAGGTGGTTTTATGCAAACACTTGGTACAGACCGAGGTTCGACATTACCATGGCCTGAGCTAGAGCATACGGATTGCTTCTTTATGGCTGGTTCAAACACAGCTGAGTGTCATCCGACGACAATTCAATGGTTATGGAAAGCACGTGACAAAGGGGCAAAAATGATTGTTTGTGACCCTCGTGAAACACCAACAGCACGTATTGCAGATGTTCATTTAGATTTACGCCCAGGTACAGATGATGTACTTGCGAGTGGAATGTTACATCTATTAATAAAAGAAGGCTATGTAGATGAAGCGTATGTTGCAGAGCGCTGTAACAATTACGAAGAATTAAAAGTAGCGGTTGAGAAATTCACACTAGAATATACGTCAGTTTACACAGGTGTATCAGAAGAAAAATTACTGAAAGCAGCTCATATCTTTGGTCGTTCGCCTCGTTCAGTTGTAATGTTTGCACGTGGAATTGAACAGCAATCAAAGGGTGTAGATAACGTTCGTTTATATACGTCAATGGCTTTATTACGTGGACAAATTGGAAAATTCGCATCAGGTGTTGCGACATTTACGGGACAAGCAAACGGACAAGGTGGACGTGAGCATGGTCAAAAAGCCGATGCATTACCAGGCTACCGAAAAATTGATGACCCTGCTGCTCGTAAATATATTTCAGATGTATGGGGAATTGACGAGAAAGATATGCCACAAGCTGGTGTATCAGCATATGAAATGTTTGATGAAATTGAAGCAGGTCGTATTCGTGGAATGCATGTAATGTGTAGTAACCCGGCTGTTTCAGCACCAAACCTACAACATATTTGGAATGGATTTAATAAATTAGACTTTTTAGTCGTAAGTGACTTCTTCATGTCAGAAACAGCAGAGTTTGCTGATGTTATCCTTCCTGCTTCTTCATGGGCAGAAGATGAAGGAACAACAACGAATTTAGAAGGACGTGTAATCCGAATTCGTAAAGTGAAAGACCCGATCGGTGAGTCAAAAACAGATTGGCAAATTATGAAGGTAATAGCTGAACGTATGGGTAAAGGACATCTTATGAACTACAATAACCCACATGAAATTTTCGAAGAGTTCCGTGTAGCAACTAAGGGTGGTAAAGCCGATTATTACGGAATTACTTGGGAACGAATTGATAAAGAAGATGGTGTGTTCTGGCCATGTCCATCAGAGGACCATCCAGGTACACCAACAATGTTTAAAGAAAAATTTGGCCATCCAGATGGGAAAGCAAATTTACCAATTGTTAACTACCGTGATTCAGATGAAGTCCCAACTGAAGAATTTCCGCTTTATTTAACAACAGGTCGTGTTGTATTCCATTTCTTATCTGGTTCACAAACGAGAAGAACAGAGTTCTTAATGCAACAATGTCCAGTACCTTATGTGGAGATGCACCCTGCTCTTGCTAGTCAGTATGGATTTAGTAATGGAGAAACAATAAAGTTAACGACGAAGCGTGGAAGTATGGTACTTGAAACTCGTTTAACGAAAGCAATTCGTGAAGATACAGTCTTCGTTCCATATCACTGGGGTAAAGATCTAGCAGTTAATGTTCTAACAAACCCAGCATTAGATCCAGTATCGAGAATGCCAGAGTTTAAAGTATGTTCGGTCAAAATGGCAAAAGCATAATAAGGGGAGTGTAAATCCATGAATAAAGTAATGTATTTGGAATTTGAACGTTGTATTGGTTGTCGTGCATGTCAAGCTGCATGTCGTGAGTGTGGAGGACATGATGCAAAGGAGCGTAACTATGTTGAGTATGTAGACTTTATGGAAAGCAGACAAACGTTCCCAATGCTTTGTATGCAATGTAAAGATCCCGCATGTGCACGAGTTTGTCCAGCTAACGCAATTCAAATTACAAAAGAGGGCGTCGTATTATCAGCAATGGAAGAAAAATGTATTGGCTGTAGAAATTGTACTTTTGGTTGTCCTTTCGGTATACCGAAGTTTGATTTTGAAGAGAATAAAATGTATAAATGTGACATGTGTTATGACCGTACGCAATATGACATTTCACCAATGTGTGCATCAGTATGTCCAAGTGATGCGATTCGTTTTATTGATTTTGATGAGATGCAAGCATTACGTCGTCGTAGAACGCAAATGAACTTAATTGAAGGTAAGAAACCATCTGAACAAGATAAATGGAAATACGTACCGGAGTTCTTCGGAGTATATTCTGATTAATTAAAACGGCTGTAAGTACGTGAATGTAGAGGAGAGAATAGCTGACTAGAGTTCGTCTTTCCTCTAAAAGCTTCCATTCATATAACTGGGAGGGATTATTATGACAGATAAGAAAAAGCTCGGACGGAATAAAAAAGATACTAATGATGATATGATAAATCTTGTTGATAATTTAAACCGTGATGATGATACTAAGTATAATCGTCGTGCATTTTTAAAGACGGCAGTAGGGACTTCTGTTGCACTCGGGTTTGCAACAGTACCGTTTTCGTTACGTGCTATGCTTGGCTTTGCAGATGAAGAGTTTGATGCCTATGAAATTGCGAAAGTCAATGATGTACCTGCAGGGAGCTCAGCAACTTTTTATTACCCAACAGATAGTGACCCCGCATTATTAGTTCATACGAAATCAGGGGAGTGGGTTGCTTATAACAGTGCATGTACACATTTAATGTGCCCTGTATTTTATGAAGAGGAAAAAGAAATATTATTATGTCCTTGTCATAATGCATACTTTAACTTAAATGGACATCCTGAAATGGGTCCACCACAACGAGAGTTACCGAAGATTTTAATAGAAGTGAAAAATGGTACTGTTTATGCAGTAGGAAGGGAATATCGTCATGGGTAAGAAAACTTGCTGGATAATCATTTTTCTTACGATTGCAGTTAATGTTGTTATGTTGCAATGGACAATTGAGGCTTATTTAGGTAGAGAATATGAAATTATGTACACTTACACAGTTGTTGGAGTTGTCTCAGCTATTATTGCATTTGTGACATTTTTACAATGGCGAAAACTTGAATATAAAGACTAGGTTAAGCAGGGAACAGGCAAAGTTAAATGTCTGCAACCCTGTTTTTTTTATTATATCTAGATAAAATTTCATGGTTGTTGAAAGTATTTCTGAGAAGAGCAATGGCTGCGCACACTACACGTCTAGCAAGAAGAACCCGCTTGTTGCTAGACTCAAAACAAAGTAGTGGCTTCGCTCATTGCTTCATATAAAACGCTCCGCATTTTATTATATGAATAAAACGTGAACATCCTCAATAATGTGAGAAATTTCACATCGTAAAAGACTAGTATGCTTTATTCTAATAGTAACTTCTTAAGAAGAGTTAAATTAACTAACTAAGAAATATTACTGGAGGAATAAATTATGGCTAGAATTACGAAATGGGAGCCGGAAAACGAACAGTTTTGGGAGTCGGAAGGAAAGAAACATGCGAGTCGAAATTTATGGATTTCAATTCCTGCTTTATTTTTAGCATTTGCAGTTTGGCAAATATGGTCGGTTGTAGCAGTTAACTTAAATGATGTGGGCTTTAACTTTACGTCTGGAGAGCTATTTACTCTTGCAGCGCTTCCGGGCTTAACAGGTGCAACACTTCGTCTTATATATACATTTGTAGTCCCTATTTTTGGAGGGAAGAACTGGACAATCATTAGTACAGCGTCCTTATTAATCCCTTCGATTGGTATTGGTTATGCAGTACAAAATCCAGAAACTTCATTTATGACAATGGCAATTTTAGCAGCACTTTGTGGATTAGGTGGAGGTAACTTTGCTTCATCAATGGCGAACATTAGCTTCTTCTATCCGAAAAAAGCAAAAGGTACAGCGTTAGGACTTAATGCAGGTATTGGTAATCTTGGTGTAAGTGCTGTTCAATTTATCGCACCTTTAATTGTAACTGTTGGGGTATTTGGCGCAGTTGCTGGAGCACCACAACAAGTAGCAGATGGTACAAATATTTGGATTCAAAATGCGGGGTTTGTATGGGTAATTCCGATTGTATTGACTGTTATTGCAGCAATCTTTGGAATGGATAATCTACCTGGTACAAAGGCTTCAGTTAAAGAGCAAGCAGTAATCTTCAGAAACAAACATACGTGGATTATGACATGGTTATATGTTATGTGTTTTGGCTCATTCATTGGATATGCAGCAGCATTTCCGCTATTAATTCGTACAGAGTTTCCAGAAGTAAATGCAATGCAATATGCATTCTTAGGACCTTTAGTAGGGGCATTAATTCGTCCTGTTGGAGGATGGATTTCAGATAAAATCGGTGGAGCAATTGTTACATTTTGGGATATTGTTTTGATGATTGCCGCAACAATTGGGGTTATTTACTTCTATAATGCAGGCAACTTCACAGGGTTTCTAATCATGTTCATGGTTTTATTTGTAACAACAGGGATTGCAAATGGTTCAACATTCCGTATGATTCCGTTTATCTTCCCAGTAAAAGAAGCAGCTCCAGTCCTTGGCTTCACATCAGCAATTGGTGCATATGGGGCTTTCGTAATTCCGAAAATGTTTGGTTGGTCAATTGAAACAACAGGTGTAGCAAACACAGCTCTTTATATCTTTATTGCGTACTATGTAATTAGTTTGTTAATTACTTGGTATTATTATTCTAGAAAAAATGCAGAAGTTAAGTGTTAGAACTAATAAGATAATCGGCTGTCACCAAAAGAGTTTGGGGATAGAAGAGCACTAAAATGTGAAAAACTTTTCAGTGCTCTCGCTGATAGCCAAGCTCTTATAAATTATATGGTATGTTGTAGTGGTTCCTAGTTGGAGGGAAGAAAAGTGACAGCGAAAGAAATTTTTCAATATAAAAACCCTAGAATAAAAATGCTTCATTTAACATGGATTGCTTTTTTCATCTCGTTCTTCGCTTGGTTTAATATGGCACCATTGGCTGGGACAATGGTTCATTCTCTAGGTTGGTTAACAATGGATCATATTGCAGCATTAGCGATACTAAATGTTGCATTGACAATTCCAGCACGGATTCTTATTGGGATGCTTCTAGATAAATTTGGTCCAAGACGAGTATTTTCAATTCTGTTAATTGTTATGGCGATCCCAACATTTATGTTTGCTTTCGGTAACACGTGGATGCAATTATTTATTTCAAGATTATTAATTAGTTGTATTGGAGCAAGCTTTGTCGTTGGTATTCGAATGGTTGCTGAGTGGTTTCCACCAAAGAGTGTAGGTTTTGCTGAAGGATTCTATGCTGGCTGGGGGAACTTCGGTTCTGCAGCCGCTGCAATGCTATTACCTTGGTTTGCACTAACTTTAATAGGCGGAGATGATGGTTGGCGATATGCGATTGCATTCAGTGGTGTAGCCTGTGTTATTTACGGAATTATTTACTGGTTCGTTGTAACAGATACACCAGAAGGCAAAGAATATCAGCGTCCACGTAAGGTAGCTGCAATGGAAGTCAGCACATACGGGGATATGATTCAGCTTATCATTTGGACTGTACCACTGGTCGGTGCATTAGGATTACTTTCTTGGAGATTGAAAAATTTAGGCTTTATTTCAGAGCAAGCATTAAACTTTATTTATGTCGCTCTTACAATTGCACTTATTTATCAAATCATCCAAATTCTTAGTGTGAATTTGCCGATTTTGCGTGCCGGTGTTCCAGAGGATGATAAATATAAATTTAGAAATGTAGCAGCATTAAATACAACCTATTTTGCTAATTTTGGTGCAGAGTTAGCAATTGTCTCAATGCTTCCTTTATTCTTTTTAACAACTTTCTCACTGTCAGCAACAGCAGCAGGTTTGATTGCCGCATCTTTTGCTTTTGTAAACTTGTTTGCTAGGCCATTAGGTGGGTATTTATCAGATAAAATGACTAGTCGCAAAAAGGTTATGCTGATGTATATGTTTGGGATTAGTATAGGTTTGTTTGGCATGGGGCTTATCAATTCAGAATGGCCTCTTGTTTTAGCTATTGCTATGACTGTTCTTACCTCTCTATTTATTCAAGGAGCCGAAGGTGCTACCTTTGCAGTGATTCCTTTAATTAAGAAGAGAATCACTGGACAAATTTCTGGGATGGCAGGTGCTTATGGAAACGTTGGAGCAGTGGTCTACTTAACATTATTCACTCTTGTTACTCCTCAAACATTCTTCTTTATCCTCGCAGGAGGAGCATTTGTAAGTTTTCTCTTTTGTCTACTCTTCTTAGAAGAACCAAAGGGCTCTCATGGTGAGGAATATGTACTTTCCTCTGTAGATAAGGAAATAGCCTAAGACTTTGAAGTTTTATATGGTTCATTCTAATGTTGTTATTAGAGTGAACCTTTTATTACATAAATATAGTGAAAATGGTGATAAAAAACCAAGTTTATTTTTTGCTATTGTGTTAAAGTAAATTTACTTGGTTATTTTTACTCTGTTGATGTAGGAAATCACGGTTATACTATGTACAGAGACATTGAGTAATTACTCTATTAATTGGTGGGATTATATGGATAAAAAGCATCTTGAAATGAAACGTTTCTTTAGTGAATTATCTGAAGATAATAAGTCACTACTTTTAGAACGTGGTACACCTATTCAAGTTAAGGCAGGCACAGTTTTATTTGTTGAAGGGGACGAATCAGAGTTTGTTTATTTAGTTCGCTCTGGTAAGGTTAGCCTTAGTAAAATGACTACAGATGGTAAAGAATTTGTCGTTCACTTAAAACAGAAGGATGAGCTTGTCGGTGAAGTAGGTCTCTTTAATGAAATGTGTATAAGTGTAACTGCTAAGGTGGTTGAGGATGCTGATTTATTTCGTTTTGAACGTAGTAAGCTAGAAGACCTGTTCGCTGAGAATGGTGAAATTGCAGTAGCGTTTATGAAGTGGTTTTCACGTCATACTCAGTCAACACAAGCGAAGTTTAAGGATTTACTTTTATGTGGAAAAACAGGCGCTCTTTACTCAATGTTAATTAGATTTTGTAATTCCTACGGTGTAGAAGTAAAAGAAGGAATTAGAATTGAAGTAAACTTAACTAATCAAGACCTTGCAAATTTCATCGGGACAACAAGGGAAAGCGTTAATAGAATGTTAAATGATCTAAAAAAATTAGACGTTTTAGATAAAGTAGAAGGTTATATAATTATAAAAAAATTGGAATTTTTAAAGGAATATTTACACTGTGGAGATTGTCCAGTAGAAATTTGTACAATATAACAAAAGAGGCTTTCATCCATATATATGGTGAAGCCTCTTTTGTTTAAAAGTATTCGCCTGTTGTTTTAACTGTTAGGTGTGTGCCGTCATATGTTTGTTCACCAGATGCTGTTAGTAGGGTTACTTTATGCACATTAAAATCAATACCTTCCTTTAATGAATATCCTAGTAACAAACCAGTACCGAGTTCATTTTGATTATCGTATACTGCGACTTTTTGCCCTTCCATTGACTTATGCTTTGCCTCTAATATAAACCTTCGCCACTCTCCAAATCTTTTTATAATATAGGCTGATTCACCATCATCTAGATAGCCTACGAAAGCTTTAGAATCATCGATAAGACCATTTTTGCAATGTGCCCCTATTTGTTGGATAACGAGATTAATTTGCTCTAATTGTTCAAACTCGAGTTCATTTGAAAAGATTATCGTGAACATTTGCTCTTTTTTGTAATTAGTAACAGTGAAGTCTCCCTTAGGGTGGAGAGGAATGATATATGTATCATTCTCGACCTTCGTAGCAATACTTTCTAGATAGGTTATTGCTTCTTCTGCGCTTATATATGTAATATTTACTTTTAACAAAGACAGTCCTCCTTACAAAATTGTTGTTGCCTCTAGTATGTACCCATTGTGTTCATTTCTAAACTGTGATGCGTATCACATCGTAAACCAGCTTTCTTCGGTAAACTTAGTATATACCAAAGGAGAAAGGAAGATCACAATGAATATAAAGTGGTTTATCCCTCGGGAACATGGTGCATGGGCAATGCTGATTGTTCCTTTATTGCTCGGTACTTTTATTAGTAACCCTTCTTTTACTCACCTTTACTTTATTATTGGAGTATTAAGCCTGTACTTTGGCACTGGTCCTCTTTTAGCTTATATAAGGAAACCTAGACTAGGAAAAACAGTACTCCCATCATTTATGATTTATACAATTTGCGGGTTGATTTTTCTTGTTCCAGTATTGTACAAGCATCCATTTCTACTTTTATTCTCTTTTGCCATTATCCCTCTATTTTTTGTCAACATATTATTTGCTAGAAAAAGAAATGAACGGTCGTTTAGTAATGATTTAGTAGCTATTCTAGCATTATCATTTTTGGTACCTATGACATATTATATTGGAAATAATGCTATGACTTCTGAGGCATTGATTTTAATGTCATTAAACTTTGCTTTTTTTATTGGAAGTGTTTTTCATGTGAAGACATTTATTCGTGAGAAAGATAATAAGAAGTTTCTAAGGCTTTCAAATGGATACCATGGAGCAACTGTCATTATCCCTTTTTTAATAGGCTATCCTATTTTTGCTTTAGCATTTGCCTTTAGTACGATTAAGACATGGGTGATGCCCAAAGGATTAAAGATAAAACCAATTACTCTAGGACTAGTTGAACTAACGAATAGTATATTCTTCGTGTTAGTCATTTTGTTATTTAGGACGTGAAATATTGTATGAGACAAGTGTATTGATGCGGAAAGTAATCATTATATTGATACTTAAGAATATAAATAATTAGAAAGAGTGGAATTACGTTGAAGTCTAAGCTCTTAACTACCAATCATGATTCTTTTTTGGAGAATAATTGATGAAATGATCCAATAAGAGAGATTGTTAGGATGCGAGGCGATATTATGTCGGTGAAAAAGCGGTATTTTTGCATTGATGGAGAATGGGGAATCGTCCACCTACCAGAAAAACCAAACGGCTTTGCGGTATTTATATTGGGGGATATTAATCATTTTGTAAATAAGAAAACGAGTTTCTGGGTTCAACATCCGGACAGAAAGAAGTATATTGAGAAATTAAGGGATAAAGGATATACCGTTTTTCTCTCTAATTTATATGGTAGAAATTGGGGTAGTAAAAAAGCTGTACAATTGGCTGAGCACGTCTATCATGTTGTTATGAAAAAAGAAATACTTAATAGCAAAATTCATCTTGTTGCAGAAGGTATGGGGGCATTAGTTGCGATTAATTTGATAAAAAAATTGGATAATATACGTTCGGTAGTTTTTATAAATCCATGTTTACATTTGTATCATTATTATGACAAAGAAAAAAGGAATAAGTTGTTCTTTAAACGTTTCTGCCATGAACTATCATTGGCTCATCAAATTGATGAGGAGTTTATTGAAGAATTGTTATTGAAGCAAAAGAATACATGGGCGAGTACAAAACACATGCCAATCCATATTATTCATGAAACGAGTCATAAAAGGTATAGCATGGATGAGCATAGTAAACAGTTTGAGCATCATCGTAAAAAGATAGGCGATCCAATTACACTTACGATTTATCTACCTGGAAAGCCGTTTTCAAAGTATGCGAAACCAACCTATACATTTTTTCAAAAATACGAAAAAGAGTTATAGATATAGGTCAATCATAATATGCATTTCAGAAAAACCGGCAAAATCGGATACCTTGATTTTGGGGAGGTGACTTTTTGAAAAAGGTTGTCGTAACGGGAGTATTAGGATTTATAGGGCATCAACTATGCATGAGCTTGTTAGAAGAAGGTTATAAAGTATATGGAGTAGATGGAGTGGAGCTCGCAGAAAATAAATTAGCTGAGCACAAGCTTGATTTAATTGGGAGAAACTCCAATTTCAAATTTATTAATAAAAAAATTGAGGATGTTGACTTTAAAAATTTACTAAAGGGTATAGATATTGTCTATCATCTAGCCGCATCTACAAACTCCGATAATCAGTGGCAGAACTTACGAACGACAATTGAACACAATGTTCGAGCAACACAGCGAATCATTTCCGCTTGTCCTAAAAAAACAAGGTTTATTTATTCTTCAACTGTTCAGGTATATGGAGATAGACCAGGAGTCATTACAGAAAATGCACCAACGAATCCAACAACTGCTTATGGATTAACGAAAATGACAGGTGAATCTATTATTTTACAAGAGAAAAAGAAGAAGGATATGAATGTAGTTATTTTAAGATTACCGACTGTCTACGGACCGTGGCAACGTGAGGATATGACGTACTACCATCTATTAAAAGGAACCATAGAAAAAACACCTGTGACTGATGTTTGTATTGACCGTACTACTTTGGATGTTGTTTATATTTCTGATGTAGTAGATGCATTTCTACTTGCAGGTACCACTAAAGAAACGAATGAAACTTATAATATTACAAGTAGGAAAAAACACCAATGGCATAAAGGGAAACAAATCCTCACTAATTTTGATTATAAACCATCGATCAATGAAAGGCTTGAATCCTCATTGTCAGGTGAAAAAGCAAAAGAGCGGCTAGGATTTGTTCCTAAAGTATCTTTAGAAGAAGGATTAAAGAATCAGGAAGAACATATGAGAAAATGGATTCCTTTGTTAAAAGAATAAATTTCTCTGATGTGGTTGGCTTTTTGCTTTAATTATTTTACAATGAAAGGATAAACAAATCACATCGGAGGACAATGTGTGGAAGCAAAGTCAGTCATTATCGGAGTTGTTATTTTTGCAATCGTGACAGTAGGCTTATTCATAATGTTAAATATTGTATTAAGGTTAGGAGAAACAATATCTGTTATTGTTGCGATCGTAGTAGGAGCAATTGCAGAAATTATTTATAGGAGAAAAAAGAACTCATAAGCCCAAGTTTTAGGGCTTACGAGTTCTCTTTTTTGTTTTGATGCCTATATTGTTTTCATAAAAGAATTTTCGAAAAACTTTAATTCTGGGTATTTTTCTTGTGCAGTTCGCATTTGGTAGTCATTTTCAAATAAAGCAACAATTCGTCCGTCTCTATCAGTAACTAAACTTCGTTGCATTCGCTTAAAACGTTCTAATTCTTTTTCATCACCATCAATCCAACGTGCATTAGAAAAAGGCATTCTTTCTAGCTGGATATCAACGTGATATTCATTTTTTAAACGATACTCTAATACTTCAAATTGTAGTACACCTACAACTCCAACTATTTGTTGTTCAATTACTTTATTGTATGTTTTAAATAGCTGAATAGCCCCTTCTTCAGTTAACTGCTTAATCCCTTTTTCAAAGGATTTATGCTTTAGAGCCTCTTTTACTGTAATAGCAGAAAAGTACTCGGGAGAGAAGTGTGGCATCTCATCAAACTCAAAAGTTTCTCCTTCTGCAAGAGTGTCACCAATTCTAAATGTACCTGGATCAAATAATCCAATGATATCACCTGCGTAAGCTTCATCAATAATATTTCTACTTTGAGCTAGAAATTGAGTAGGCTGTGCTAGCTTGATTGGCTTATTAATACGGACATGCTTTACTGACATCCCTCTTTTAAATGAACCTGATGTAATACGTAGGAATGCTATTCTATCTCTATGGGCTGGATTCATATTTGCTTGGATTTTAAAGATAAACCCTGAGAACTCTTCTTTTTCTAATGGATTAATAATTCCGTTGTTACTTTCACGTGGAGTAGGACTTGGAGACATTTCAAGGTAGTGCTCTAGGAATGTTTGAACACCAAAATTTGAAATGGCACTACCGAAGAACACAGGAGTGAGCTCTCCACTTTTAATCCGTTCCCCGTCATATTCATCACCAGCAACATCAAGTAACTCAATTTCTTCTCTAAATTGAGAGACTAAGCTTTCATCTCCAATGATCTCGTCAATTTTAGGGTCATCTGGTCCTGAAACAGAAATTACATCTATATCATTTGGATTATCAGGATTGTATAGCTCTAGTTTTTTTCGATGACGGTCATAAACACCAGAGAATGAAAGCCCCATACCTATTGGCCAATTCATTGGATAAGAACGTATTCCAAGAAGATTTTCCTGTTCCTCTAATAAATCAAATGGATCTCGACCTTGACGATCGAGTTTGTTAATAAATGTAAAAATAGGAATCCCTCTCATTTTACATACTTTGAATAGCTTCTTAGTTTGTGCCTCTACACCTTTTGCGGCATCAATTAGCATCGTTGCTGAATCGGCAGCTGTTAATGTGCGATATGTGTCTTCACTGAAATCTTCGTGGCCGGGTGTATCTAAAATATTTACGTGGTAGCCATCGTATTGAAACTCAAGTACAGAACTTGTAACAGAGATTCCACGTTGTTTTTCTATTTCCATCCAATCACTTACTGCGTGCTTGGAATTTTTT
Source organism: Bacillus sp. FJAT-45350 (assembly GCF_002335805.1). Classification (NCBI taxonomy): domain Bacteria; kingdom Bacillati; phylum Bacillota; class Bacilli; order Caryophanales; family Bacillaceae; genus Bacillus; species Bacillus sp. FJAT-45350. The sequence goes on from NZ_NISU01000001.1 coordinate 171,368, forward strand.
TTTCCTTTTACCGAACCGGCTTCACGAATTGCTCCACCAAATAATAACAGTTTTTCTGTTAAAGTTGTTTTCCCTGCATCGGGGTGAGAGATAATCGCAAACGTTCGTCTCGATAGAACTTCCTTTTGATAAGAATTCATAATATTCCTCTTTCTTAATAAATAATAATTTCTTTACTAGTACGTGCATAGAGTAAAAGAGATGTACCTTTGTAAGAGCTTTATCTATTATAGCAAGGATAAAGGTAAACTTCCATCAAGCATTCTAAGCAGTGACCTGTACTTTCAGAATTAAAAGATGGAGGGGATTGTGACCTTGTCTAGAATATATTTAGTGGAGTAATAACTTAAGTTCAATAAGCTACTAAATATATTGTTGAGGAAAAAAAGTCAAATTTCTATTATACTAGTAGAGTATGTCTTGAACGATTAAGTAAGGGAGTGTCTTTTCATGCAACAGAAATTTATTATATTCATCCTAATCATGCTCATGTTAGCTATAAGTGGATGCTCTAGTTCAACTCAAAACCAAATCCAACGAGTAGGCTTATTATTAGAAGATACGATAGATGATCAAGGCTGGAATAGTCAAGGATATCAAGGACTATTACAAATTCAGTCAAGTCTAGGTGTCGATGTGTTTTTTAAAGAGGATATCAATACATATGAAAAGGCAAAGGATGCTGTAATCAAGTTTGATAATGAAGGAGTAAACTTGATTTTTGGTCATGGTCGCATTTTTGCAACATTCTTTAGTGAGTTAAATGAAGATTATCCAGATATTCATTTTGTTACCTTTAATGGTGAAGTGGAAGGTGAAAACATGACTAGCCTTCATTTTGAAAGTCATGCGATGGGATTTTTCGGTGGGATGGTAGCAGCTGAAATGTCAGAAACTAAAACAATTGGAGTAATTGCTGCGTTCCCTTGGCAACCTGAAGTAGATGGATTTGTTGAAGGGGCAACATATCAGGAGCAACAAATAGAGGTACTAACGGATTTTGTTGAAGATTGGACGGATACGGATAAAGCAATTTCGATTTATGAACAGATGGTCATGGATGGTGTTGATGTTTTTTATCCTGCTGGAGATGGCTATCATGTACCATTAGTAGAAAAAATTAAAGATAAAGGTCTTTATGCAATCGGATTTGTTAGTGACCAATCAGACTTAGGTGAGTCTACAGTATTAACAAGTACAGTGCAAAATGTAGAGACTCTCTATCAACTAGTAGCAAATAAGTTTGTTAATGGTGAGCTAGATGTTGGTAATCTATTCTTTGATTTTCAAGACGATGTCATAACACTAGGAGAATTTAGTTCTGTAGTGCCTATAGAATTTCAAGAACGAGTAGATCAATCAATTGAACAATATAAAGAAGATGGAAAACTTCCAAATCAAAGGTAGAAATTTTACACTATTTGCATAAATAATAAAACCATTGTATTCTTTTTAGAGGTTGTTCTCGAATATTCTTTTAGAAAAGTTAATGGGGTGAAACGATGAATTCAGAAAATAACATGAAGTTTATGCAAATTGGAATGAAGTATATGCCAGAAGCGAAAGCTTTTTTTGATGAAAAAGGTATTGAGCTTAACATGGAAGACCTTCAACCAATGTTAGAGTTACTTTTAAAGGTAATGTCTGACGCATATGAGTTAGGAAAAGAAGAAAGTACTAATGAATAATAACTTGAAGCCGACTACAAAGCAGTAGTCGGTCTTTTTTTATCATAAGTATGCTTTGGAGAGGACTAAGTCGACTTTACTAATTGTACAGGCGCATTCGTCTAGTTATATTCATAATATAAGTAGTGAAGTCACTTTAAATTTAAAGGAGTTTTGCTTCATGTATTACCATCCTCAATATATGCATAGACAGCACCAACAGCATCAACATCACCACGGACATCACGGACATCACGGACATCACGGACATCACGGACATCACGGGCATAGTGGTCAATCAGTACTACCGTTCTTAGCCGGTCTTGCTGTAAGTCCATTTTTATTTGGTGGCTTAGGTGGTGGAGGTTATGTGCCAGGACAACAATACGGTCCAGGAGGCTATGCACCTGGCCAATATGGTCCGGGAGGCTATGCACCTGGTCAATATGGTCCAGGAGGATACGGTCCAGGAGGTTATGTACCAGAGCAATATGATTCAGGTGGCTATACTCCAGGACAATATGGTCCAGGAGGCTTTCCTTTTGGTCAATAATAGTAGAGAAGAGACTGACACATTTTTCATGTCGGTCTCTTTGTTGATTTCAAATGTGGAAACATTTGCTTTGGATTCGCGCTTATTTTAAACTTTTTTAGTGATCTTCTAAACTGATGATTTTCTTTAGAATTTGAAAAGATATTAGCTTGCAAGGTTGATTACTCTTTTGGTTTATTATTTTCTTTAGACTCATTTGTATTAGTATTGAAGGATTGTAACATCGTTAATAACGGTGCTAGTTTATTAATTGATGGGCCAACTTTCTGAGCGAAAGACATAATTTGTTCAATTTGAGGAATTATTGATTCTAGATTCACGTTAGGAACACTATTATTAGTAGTAGAAACATTACTCTGAGTATTTACTTCTTCTTTATTTACTTCTTCTTTATATTCATCGATTTCCTGTTCGTTATTAGGTTCCTTAGGGATTTCTTGTTCAGTTGGCTGCTGTCTAGGTGGACCAAACATTAGGTCATTAAAAAAGTTATGGCTTTGTTCTTGACGTTGCTCGTTGTTGCTATTCATTAATTGCTACCTCCCTATTACAATCGTTACTATAAAAATATGAAACAAAAGTAAAATCGGTGTGAATATAAAAGCCCGTTTCCTGATAACAACTATATAGTCCAAATATAGACAAGTTAAAAAAAATACTTTAAAATTGGTATCAGGTCTTAATAATTAGTGGTAACTTATTGTTTTAGTAGATGGTTGGTTAAAAACAAACCTATAAAGAAATATTTTGTAGATGTAGATATGATTTGACATGAGGAGGGCTATGATGAGTAAAGCAGGAATTTTAGGTATGGGGAGCTATCTAGGTGAAAATGTTATTACAAATAAAGACTTTGAAGAACGCTTAGATACGTCAGATGAATGGATTCGTACTAGAACAGGTATTGAAGAACGTAGATTTGCTAGCGATGAAGTAGATTCTTCTCATATGGCTTATGAATCTGCTAAAGAAGCATTAGAACAAGCTGAAGTTACAGCGGAAGAGCTGGATTTAATTATCGTTGCGACTGTTACTCCTGATATGCCATTTCCATCAGTTTCAGCGCTTATTCAAGAACGATTGGGAGCAAAACAATCTGCTGCAATGGATGTAAGTGCTGCGTGTGCTGGATTTATATATGGAATCGTAACGGCCCAACAATTTATAGAAAATGGTGTATATAAGAATATCTTAGTTGTAGGTGTTGAAAAGCTCTCGAAAATTACGGACATGGAAGATAGAAATACTGCTGTTCTGTTTGGGGACGGTGCTGGAGCAGCAGTGGTTGGCCCTGTTTCAGAAGGTAAAGGAATTTTATCATTCGAATTAGGTGCTGATGGTACTGGTGCAATGCACATTAATCAGGCTGATGGATTCTTACGTATGAATGGACGAGAAGTATTTAAATTTGCTGTTCGACAAATGGGTGAATCTGCAATTAATGTGATTGAAAAAGCAGGTTTGACGAAAGAGGACGTAGATTTTCTTGTTCCGCACCAAGCAAATATTCGTATTATGGAAGCGTCTAGAGAAAGATTAGAATTACCTGCTGAAAAAATGTCAACAACAGTACGCCGTTTCGGTAACACATCTTCTTCTTCTATTCCTATAGCTATGGTAGAAGAGATAAAAAATGGTAAAATTAAAGATGGTGATGTTGTCGTACTTGTAGGCTTTGGAGCTGGTTTAGTGTGGGGAGCAGTCGCACTACGCTGGGGACGATAAATTGACGTTGAATATATAATCTTAGAATAGATAGGTAAAGGAGAGAGCCTTATGAAGCAAAATAGAGTAGTAATAACAGGACTTGGAGCTGTAACTCCACTTGGTGTCGATACTGATTCTTCTTGGCAGGGTGCTATTGCAGGGGAGTCAGGAATTGGACCATTAACAAGAGTTGATTCATCAATGTTCCCTATGAAAGTGTCAGGTGAAGTTAGTAGTGATTTTGATATTACAAAGTATGTAGAGAAAAAAGAAGCAAGAAAGATGGACAGGTTTACACATTTTGCTGTAGCCGCATCTCTAATGGCTGTTGAAGATGCTAAGCTAGAAATTACAGAAGAAATCGCTCCTCGTACAGGAGTATGGATTGGTTCAGGTATTGGTGGAATGGAAACTTTTGAGCAACAATTCCGTACATTTGAGCAAAAAGGATATCGTCGTGTTAGTCCATTTTTTGTTCCAATGTTAATTCCTGATATGGCTTCAGGGCAAGTATCAATTATTACTGGAGCAAAAGGGATAAACTCTTGTTCTGTGACAGCATGTGCATCAGGGACAAACTCAATTGGAGATGCGTTTAAGGTTATTCAACGAGGAGATGCTGATGTCATGATTACTGGTGGCGCAGAAGCACCTATTACAGATATGGCAGTTGCAGGTTTCTGTTCAGCTAAGGCTGTTTCAACTAGTGAAGACCCTAATAATGCTTCTCGTCCGTTTGACTTAAACCGGGATGGATTTGTAATGGGTGAAGGTGCAGGGATTTTAATTCTTGAGTCCTTAGACCATGCAGTAAGTAGAGGTGCACGTATCTATGCAGAAATTGTGGGATACGGTGCAACTGGTGATGCATATCATGTTACTGCTCCAGCTCCAGAGGGAGAAGGTGGAGTACGTGCAATGAAACAGGCAATTGAAGATGCAGGCTTAGCACCTGAAGAAATCGATTATATGAATGCACATGGTACAAGTACTCCGTATAATGATAAATACGAAACAATGGCAATTAAAACGGTGTTTGGCGAACATGCGAAAAAGTTAGCAGTAAGTTCTACAAAGTCAATGACTGGACATTTACTAGGTGCAGCAGGTGCAGTAGAAGCCGTTTTTACAACGAAGGCAATTGTAGAAGGGATTATTCCTCCAACAATTAACTATCAGACACCAGACCCTGACTGCGATTTAGATTATGTTCCAAATGAAGCTCGCAAACAAGAAGTTAGAGTTGCGTTAAGTAATTCATTAGGCTTTGGCGGTCATAATGCAACAATTGTGATAAAAAAATACGAAGCATAAAAAATTAATGAGGTTGAGACACACGGCTGGGACAAAAGGTCAAAAACGGACCTTTTGTCCTAGTCTCTTTTATTCGGTGGGAGGATGTATATATGATACAAGCATATAACATAAAGTCTATTAACGTTGCAAAGCCAATGGTAATGGTATATAAGGGAAGTGAAATCGAAACAGCAATAAATAAAAAGCCTATAGAAGGTCCAGTATATTTATCCTCACAAAACCTCGAAGGTGACGGTCAAGGAGATTTAGTTCACCATGGTGGTGAAGATAAAGCGATTTGTGTGTATTCATATGATCATTATTCTTTCTGGGAAGATGCTATCGGAAAGTCAATTGGTGAAGCTGCCTTTGGTGAAAACATCACTGTTGAAGGGCTATACGAAAAGGACATCTTTATCGGGGATATATTTGAACTAGGAGAAGCAGTTATACAAGTAAGCCAACCACGAGAACCTTGCTCTAAAATAGGAATGAAGCATAACAGAAGTGAATTTGCTAAAGACATTCTAGCAAAAGGTTTCACAGGATTTTATTGTCGTGTTTTAAAAGAAGGAATTGTCTCGAAAGAAAACAAATTGTTATTAAGCGAAAGAAATAATCACAAAGTTACTATTGAATTTGCAAATAACATTATGTTTCATAATACTGAAGACAAAGAAGCTCTTACTAAATTACTTAGTGTATCTGAGCTTTCAAATAATTGGCGAGAAACTTTACAAAAACGATTATAATTGAAAAATAAGCCCCGAATGGATTATTCGGGGCTTATTTCAGCTTTCTTTTTGCTTGTTTTTCTTTTCATCTTCTTCATTTGATACATACGTTGATGATTTTTCTTGTAGATTAAAGAATTCATGTAGTGCTTGCTTATTCTTTTCCATATCAAGTTCTAAAACAGAACCAGCGTGAGAATATCGACTATCACGATAACCGTTTTCTACTGGTATCGTTAATGTTTCAACTTCGCTAACTGGATTTAAAATGAAATCTCTACCAATATTTAAAACTTTCCCAGTTGTTATATTAGTATCTACATAAGGTTCAATGGAGCCAATTAATCTCGGTAAACGAGTAATGCCACTTATTGATAAAAGTTCATCTTTTAGGATGTTTAATACTTCTTGTTGTCGTCTAACGCGACCAAAATCATTTTCGTTATCGCTACGGAATCGTACATATTTTAATGCATCTTTTCCAACAAGAGTTTGTTCACCTGGATGGAAATTAATTTCCATATCGGCGTAACTGTCGCGATAATACATTCGATTCTGTATGTCAACTTCAATTCCATTTGGTGCTAGTACATCAACAACTTGTACAAATCCATCGAAATTAACCATTGCATAATAATGTAAATCAATATCGAAATTTTCTTTAATTGTCTTTCTGAGTAGTTCAGGACCGCCAAAGAAAAATGATGAATTAATTTTATTGTCGCGGTAACCTGGAATTGTAACATAGCTATCGCGCATGATTGAGGCGAGCTTTGCTGTACCTTCTTTTCCATTATACTGAGCGATCATGATTGTATCAGTTCTAGCTCTTTCTCCTTCATCAGCATCAATTCCAACTAATAAAATGTTAATGTATTCATCTTTTTCTTCATCAGAGTTAAACTCGATAGGAATTACCTCGATGTCTTCATTTGTTTCCTCTGCAGTGCTCTCTCCTGATATTTTAGTGGATGACTCCGTTCTTCCAATATCATACTGGATTGCTCCATAAGCAGCAGATACAACTAAGAATAATGAAAACACTGATAGTACTATAAATAACTTTTTCTTTTTATATCGTTTCTGTCGTTTCTTTCGCTCCAATCGAGATTTCATATAGATTTTAACCTCCCAACACATACATCTCCGATTATAGCAGAAAATAAGTCACAATATGATGTGGAATTTAATTTTTTTCTAAAAACCGACAAAATATTCGAATTGAAAAGAAATTGATGCTATTATTATTCGGTGTAACAATAGAGACTATGAGTAATTTTAAAAATTGTTTTACAGTAGGAGGATTACTATGGGAGTATTAGAATTGTATAAGCAAAAGATAAAAGCAACTGCTTTAGAAGCAATTCAAATCATTGACTCGAAGGATGATATAATTGTTCCATTAGCAGTTGGTGAGCCCGGTGCTTTGTTAGATGCTTTACCTTCTCATAATGGATTAAATGGAAATAGATTATTTCAAATGTTATCACTGCGTCCAGTCATAAATATTGAAAGTGAACGTTTAAAAATTGTATCAATGTTTTTAAATAAAGATGAACGACGAGCATTTTATAATGATGAGATCGATTTATTACCTAATCATTTCTCTGACTTACCAGACATGATTAGAGAAATTACTGAAAACAGAGTAATAATGATAATGGTAGCTCCTATGGACGAAGCAGGATTCTTCTCATTTGGAACTAATAGTGATTATGTTAGTACGCTATTACATGATGCAAAAGCGATTATCCTTCAAGTGAATGAACATATGCCTAAAACGTTTGGAGATAATAAAGTTCATATTAATGATGTAACAGCAATAGTGGAAGAGAGTTCGCCTCTAAACGAAACACCAGAAATTCCTTTACGTGAGGATGATATTACTATTGGTAAGATGGTTGCTGATTTAATTGAAGATGGAGATACGTTACAAATAGGTTTTGGTGCAATTCCAAATGCAATTATGAACTTTTTAACAGAGCATAAGGATTTAACTATATTTACAGAGATGATTCCTGATAAAGTTGTTGATTTATTTGAAAGCGGTGCAATAACTAACAGTAAAAACCCTTTAATGCCTGGTAAAATGACAGCTACGTTCGCATACGGTACTCGACGTTTATATGATTTTCTAGATAGGAATGATCAGGTACGAATGCTTTCAGTAGATAAAACTAATGATGTAAGAAATATTTCTCAAATAGAAAAGCTAGTCACAATTAATGCAACAATAGAAGTTGATTTTCTAGGTCAATGTAATTCAGAATCGATTGGTGGCAGATACTATTCATCTTCAGGTGGACAAGGGGACTTTGGAATAGGTGCGAGAATGTCGAAAAAAGGTAAAGGGGTTATTTGCTTACATTCGACAGCTAAAGATGGCACCATTTCAAAAATTGTTCCAACACTTGCTACGGGTTCGGTTGTAACAACATCTAAAAATGATGTGGATTATGTTGTAACGGAATATGGTGTAGCTAAATTACGAGGACGAACAATTCGGGAAAGAACAGAAGCCTTAATTAATGTAGCACATCCAAAATTTAGAGATGAACTTAGAGAAGAAGCAAAGAAACTAGGGTATACTTCCTCAATAAAGGTCACAAATAATATATAAAATCAAAGTATCGTTTTCCTTTATCAGGGAGCGATGCTTTTTTTGAGTAATAAGTTAATTGGTTAATCTGAAAGTACTAAAAGTAAAAACACAAATTTTTTTCTTGAAAAATCATGTAACTTTTCTGACGTATACAAAAGTATTATTTTTTTGAATAAAGTGAAAAAATCTACAAATATTGTAAAAAAATATTGACTATTTACACTGTATTTATATACAATACCTTTAACAGCTTAGAGCGTACAAAATAGTTATTAAATAAAGGGGTTAATTAAATAGGATGAATCGTTCACGTTCGTTTACTACCGAAACGTCAAATGTTGCAAATTCTAGGTCGGCTTATCGTTTTCAAGACCGTACATTTTCTACTAATGTTGAGATGGTTGAAGTACTTCTACATGAAGCGAATGAGAGAATCATTAAGATTGATATTGGAGAATATGAGAACAATAGATTAAATCGTAATTATGCAGTGTGGAGACTTAATAATTTACAGAAAAATGTTAGTGAATCATTCTTTATCGGTTATAAGTCTACATATAATTCTCTATGGAGCCAATTGTATCGGTTAGAGCATTTAAGTGGAGATGGACATCCTTATATTGATTATATTAGGAAAAAATTAGGTAACAAAAGCTGAGCCAAAATAGGCTCAGCTTTTATTATAGTACTCTTTTCTTACTATCTTTTCCTAATCCATTCTAATGCATCTTCTCTGCTTGTAATATTCTTATTTAAATAAGCAATTTCCACATCAACGAGAATTTTAGAAAATATGGGACCAGGTTTGATTCCTATTTCCTTTAAATCATCACCTGTAATTAATACTGGCATTCTTGCTCTACAGTAAATGTATTCTTCTACCATAGTGGCGGTCGTTTCTTCACAACTAGACCCGAAAAAGATAAGAGCTAGAGAGGATATTTTCTTAAGTTGTTGATGGAGTAGAGTTTCTTTTGAGAAATCTTGTTCATTTAAAAAGTGAAGCTCATCAATTAATTTTCGCTCTTTATTTGTTGGTGAATATTGTGAAATATGCTCTTTCCAATTTGGTTGCTTATAAAATGGAATCAGCAAGTAGCAAAACCAAACAGGTGCATTTTTACCTAACTCAGTTGGTACATTTTTTTGCAACTTATGAACTCGTTCATGGAAAATAAGAGCATGTTTCTCTATATCAGTTTTATTTCTTGCATTAGGATTGAGTTGTTTCCAGAAACCTAGTTGGTTAAGCCTTTCTAATGCCTCAACTGGATGGTCTTCGTTGAATAATTTTTGTAATTCATTTGAAAGCCGTACTTTCGATAATGAAGGACTTTTATCAATCGATGTTTTAGCTAATTCTTCGCTTTGACTGTCCATCTTAAATCCAAATCGCTTTTCAAAACGTACTGCCCTTAGGATACGAGTTGGATCTTCTACAAAACTTAAGTTATGAAGGGTACGAATTAGTTTTTTTTCGATGTCTTCTCGAGCATGAAAGAAATCAACTAAATCTCCAAATTCTGACTGGTTTAATTTAATTGCCATTGCATTAATTGTGAAATCTCTACGGTATAAATCTTCTCTTAGGTTTGAAAGCTCGACTGTTGGTAATGCAGCTGGATGATCGTAATATTCCGTTCTTGAGGAGGTAACGTCTATCTTCATTCCTGATTCGGCTTTCCAAGTTGCAGTGCCAAAGGTTTCATGTATTTTAACTTCACCACCATAGGAAGAAACTAACGCTTCTGCAAATTCTATTCCATCACCTTCAATAACCACATCGATGTCTTCATTGGATCTTCCAAGAATAATATCTCGAACGATACCACCAATCATATAGACTGGAACATTTAAGTTGTCTGCGCATTCACCAATTTGTTTTAATAGCTGAAAGCTTTCAATAGGTAGCTGATTCTTCATTTTCACACGAACATTATTTTTCAAAGCTTCAATCGCAGACAGTTGCAATTCTTCTTTTAATTTTTCATTATGTAGCATTTCAATGACATTTGAACGAGAGAGGATACCGACAACTTGTCCGTTATGTAACACTGGTAGACGTCCAATATCATGTTTTATCATAATGTTTTGAACTTCTTCTAGAGATGTGGTTGGTGTGATTGAAATTGGATTCGTACTCATATATGCCTTAACAGGGGCATGACCTAGACCGTGATGTGTTGCTTTATCTAAATCTCTTCTGGATATAATTCCAATAAGTTTACCTTCCTCACAGACTGGAAAGCCTGTATGTCCATATCGATACATCATTTTTGCTGCGTCATCGATTGTTTGTGTAGGTGCTATTGTCTTAACTGGGCTAGCCATAATTGCCTTAGCGGTAATAGCAGGTTTTAGAATGGCATCTAAGCTATTAACTACTGTTGACATTATTTCATCTAAGTTTCCTTTTTTAATCGTGGCAGATGCAGCTTTTTCATGCCCACCACCACCTAGCTCTGCCATCAATGGTAAGAGGTTCACTCGATTTGAATCTGCTCTTCCTACGACATAAACTCGTTTGGACATTTCAACAACTACGATTACCGCATCAGCCCCAGTTGTTTCTAGCAGTTTTCGTGTGAGTGTAGATAATCCACCTTGGAATTTCTTTTGTCGGTGAGTACTGATCATGATGTTTAACCCTTGAGTTTGGTATTCATTTGATTGTACTAGTAATTGGTTGAAAATTTCTTGTTGTTGGTCAAATAGCATTTGATCGGAGAAACGATTAATTAACTCTAAATTCATACCTTTTTCAAGTAGGTAGCTACCAATGAGCAAGTCTCTTGGAGTTGTATTTGAATATGAGAAGGAACCTGTGTCTGTGTATACCCCTAGTCCAAAGATAGTTGCCTCAAATGGAGTAATATCTATTTCTCTTTTTTTAATCTCTTCAACTAATAATGTAACTGTGGCACCAACAAATTCAATTGTACTTTCATCTGCTACTACATCATCTTTACTTGGTGGATGATGATCATAAACGGTTATTGTCACATTGTCTTTTAATTTCTCTGCAAATTCTCCAACTCTTTGTAATGATGCAACATCAACTATTATGAGATGTGTAACTTTGTCCCAGTCAATTAAGTGTGATTGATATAGTTCAATACTATCTCGGTAGATGGCTAAAAATTGTTTGACTGCTGCATTTTGTTTATCTGTAATTACAAGTGTTGCATCTGGATAGAGCTTCTTAGCAGCAATCATTGATGCAAAGCCATCAAAGTCTATATTTACGTGTGATAAGATTATCTGCACAAAAAATGCCTCCCCTTTGAAAAGGTTATGATCGAGTGTGTATAATTCTCGCTCATCACCTTTTCAGTTTCATAGTCCAATTATACAATTAAATGATTTTGGAAAAAACGTCCTAATCATATCTTTAAGATTCCTCTTCAATAAAAAGTCCCTTGTAGTTAAAAATAGGCTGTTCGTACCGAGAGTACTGCTCTTTTGGTACTCTAATACTAGTAAAGGATTTATATTCTCTTAAAATCATTTTCTTAAACTGGCTAAATACCGAATCAAACACTTCATCATTTTCTTCAATATAAGTGATGAATTTCTCAGGCTGGAATTTGAGCAATCCACTTTCTTCTTCATACACTCCTAACGGTTCAAGTTGTTCAGAAAATGAATGAAAGACATTACGGATTGAATCGATATGATTTGTACCTGCTGCTTTATCAAAAGATGCAAGCGCTTGTAACGCTTGATTGTACTTATCAATTAGATGACTTGTATGCTTGACTACTTTTTGTTTGTTTTCATCTAAATTAACAATTGCTTCATAAAGCTCTTTTTCATGATGATAAAACTTTTTAAATTCAACCTTCAGTTCCTTGAGCTTCTCATAGTACCTATCATAGGAGTCAAGGTAGTTTTCAGAAGGGTAGTTAACTGGGTTCTTCGTTTTTCCAACAGGGTCCAAAGGCTCTACACGTTTAATCTCTTGAGTTTGATTCATACTACTAACATAATTTCCTCGAATTCGATTAGCTTTTAGTGAAGAAGAAAGTCTTGAAATTCGACTCATTTTTACCCCTCCTTTGCAGTGTTTCCAATTATTAAATGGTCCTTTTATATGATATCGGTATAAATTAGAAAAATTTTCAATCAAACATTCAAATGAACATTTGACTAATAACTTGAATAAAATGTAATATAAAATTGTAGGGAGGGATTAGATGGTTGCGAAAGATGAATGTGAAGTATTTTGTGTTGACGAAAAAAGTGTATCCAGTTTAAAAGAAATAATAGCTTCGGAAAATATAAAAAGTATGGTGCAAATGTTCAAAGCCCTAGCAGACGATACCCGTATGAAAATAGCGTATGCACTTACTGAAGAATCTGAGCTATGTGTTTGTGATGTAGCGACGATAATTGGTTCATCAACTGCAACAGCATCACACCACCTTAGACTTTTACGAAATCTTGGATTAGCTAAATATAGAAAAGAAGGAAAGCTAGTCTATTACTCTTTAGATGATGAACATATTAAGCAACTCATTGTAATGGCGTATGAGCATAGTAAAGAGGAAAAAGGAGGCTGATGGATATGGAGAAAAAGAAAATCTATCGAGTCCAAGGGTTCACCTGAGCAAGCTGTGCTGCTCAGTTTGAGCAGAACGTTAAAAATTTAAAAAGTGTTCAAGATGCGGAAGTTCATTTCTCTGCATCGAAACTAACAGTCTATGGAAACGTGACGGTTAAAGAATTAGAAAAAGCAGGTGCTTTTGAAGGACTTAGGCTTGCTGATGTAAATGAAGAAATGACGAAGGTACCATTATGGGAGAATGGGCGAAGTATACGAACAATTATTTCAGGTTTACTGTTAGTAATTGGGCTTACGCTTTTACTAGTTGGCGTAGAAAGTAATCTGTCAATTTTTCTATTTGCTAGTTCCATTGTTATCGGTGGATTTACGCTGTTCATACAGGGAATAAAAAAACTGTTTCAACTACGTTTTGATATGAAAACATTAATGACGATTGCTATTATAGGTGCTGTGGCAATTGGAGAATGGGCAGAAGGTGCAGCTGTTGTTTTCTTTTTTGCAATAAGTGAATGGCTAGAAACCTATTCAATGGATAAAGCAAGGCAATCAATACGTTCATTAATGGGCGTAGCTCCTAAAGAGGCAACGGTTAGGAGAGAAGGGGAAGAGATTCTAGTACCTGTAGATGAGATTGTTATCGGTGATGTACTCATAGTAAAGCCTGGGGAAAAAATTGCGATGGATGGTCATGTAATAAAAGGATTTTCATCCGTAAACCAGGCTGCAATAACCGGAGAATCGATTCCTGTTCAAAAAGTTACAGACGATGAAGTGTTTGCAGGCACGTTAAATGAAGAGGGTTTACTAGAAATTAGAGTAACAAAGAAGAGTGAAGATACAACAATTGCAAAAATAATTCATATGGTCGAGGAAGCACAATCTGAACGTGCTCCTGCGCAAGCGTTTATTGACCGTTTTGCAAAATATTATACTCCAGCAGTAATGGTATTTGCACTTTTGATTGTTACAGTTCCACCACTATTTTTTGGTGGGCCTTGGGATGAGTGGATATACAGAGGGCTTGCTTTACTTGTTGTAGCATGTCCATGTGCATTAGTTATTTCAACACCTGTTGCAATAGTTACTGCCATAGGTAATGCAGCGAGGAATGGTGTCTTAATTAAGGGCGGAGTCTATCTTGAAGAAGCTGGTGCACTTACTGCTATTGCCTTTGATAAAACAGGTACTTTAACAAAAGGTGTTCCAGTAGTAACTGATATTATGTCTATAGAAAAGAACAATCTAATCTCAGATGAAAAGAATGAGGCCGAATGGTTACAAATTGCCGCAGCAATTGAGTGTGGTTCACAGCATCCACTTGCAAAAGCAGTCACTCGTAAAGCAAAGCAAGCAAAAAGCAAGAATACTAGATATGAAATAGATGAATTTCAATCATTGACTGGAAAGGGAGTAAGGGCATCAATAGAAGGAGTCACATATTATGTCGGTAGCCCAAAATTATTTGAGCAAGTACTTCCAAACGATATTAGCTCAATATATGATGGGATTTATAAATTACAGGGAGAAGGCAAGACCGTCATAATTGTTGGAACAGACAGGAAACTCTTAGGAGTATTAGCTATTCGAGATGAGATTCGTCCGGAAAGTCAACAAGTAATAAAAGGTCTTAACGATTTAGGTATTAAAAGTACCGTTATGTTAACAGGAGATAATACCTTAACAGCCAATGCAATAGGAAAAGAGCTCGGCATAAGCGAAGTGAAGGCTGAATTGCTACCAAAAGACAAACTAGAAGCAATTAAAGGGTTAAAGAAAGATGGTAAGGTAGCAATGATTGGTGATGGTGTGAACGATGCACCAGCATTAGCAGCATCAACTGTCGGGGTTGCTATGGGTGGAGCAGGTACAGATACTGCATTGGAAACAGCTGATATTGCTTTAATGGCAGATGACATTAGTAAACTACCATTTACGATTAGACTTAGTAGAAAAGCATTAGAAGTTATTAGACAAAATATTGCCTTCTCACTGGCGATAAAACTAATAGCTCTAGGCTTTATTATTTTAGGATGGTTACCATTATGGCTCGCGATTATAGCTGATGTTGGAGCGACATTGTTAGTAACATTAAATGCAATGAGACTTACAAAGGTAAAACAATAATAATATGATAAGTAAAGAATGATAGGGATGTCGTCAAAGGTAGATATACCTTTGACGACATCCCTTAGTTTCTATATTTTAGTACAGCCTATCGTTTAAGTACAATCCATATTTTTATTTGAAGGAGATAACTGATGTTTACATATGATATAGATGAGGTATTGAAATTAAAGTTACTAGAAATAAATGATAAGGAACCTTTATTTAATTTAATTATGAATTCCAAACTTCATTTGAAAGAATGGTTACCTTGGGTTGAACATACGAAACGTATTGAAGATACTGAGGCATTTATCAAATTAACAATGAAGCAATTTGCTGAGAATAACGGCTTTCAAGCTGGTATTTGGTATGAAGGGGAGATTGCTGGTGTAATTGGTTTTCATCGGATTGATTGGAGCAATAAATCAACAAGTATCGGTTATTGGTTAGGTAAGGATTATGAAGGGTTAGGTATTATGACGAAATCGTGTAAAGCACTAGTTAATCATGCATTAGTTGAGTGGAAGTTAAATCGTGTGGAAATACGCGCAGCCGAGCAAAATATAAAAAGTATAGCGATACCAGAAAGACTTGGTTTTATAAAAGAGGGTGTCATTCGACAGTCAGAATGGTTAGATGGCAAGTTCGTTGATCATATTGTTTATGGGGTGTTGGCAGAAGATTGGAGATAAAGGTATTTATTTAGATTCAAAATAAAGTTAATTGTAATCATAAGTTCCCTTTAGGTATTCATTCTGTAATCAGTTGTCAATACTGTTATAAATGGTAGATGAGATTTTAAAAAGACCATATAAAAAAGATGCGGTGAAAATGATGAAGATGTTGTGTATTGATGGTGGTGGAATTCGTGGTGTATTCGCACTTGCTATATTAGAAGCGTTAGAGGAAGAATTTCAATGTCCTATAGGTGAATTATTTGATGTCGTGGCAGGTACAAGCACAGGCTCAGTCATTGCTGCTTCCATTTGTCTGAATAGAAAAATGAGTGATGTCCATGAAAGTTATACTACATATGGTAAAAAAATCTTTGTTCGTCAAACCAAAATAGGGCTATTTAAAAGTGTTTATAGTGATCAATACTTAAGACGTTTCCTTCAAAAAGCATTTGGTGAAAAAACAATGGCTGATATAAAAAAGCCCTTACTCATTCCAGCAGTAGATGTAACACATGGGAAACCTTATGTTCATCGTTCGAACTATGGGCATGAAGAAAGTGGAGATTTATCATTAAAGGTGTGGGATGCGGTATTGTCTTCCTGTTCAGCACCTGTTTACTTTCCACCAAATAATATAAATAATAAATATTTATCAATTGATGGGGGTCTTTGGGCTAATAATCCGTCACTAGTTTGTATGACAGAAGGATTACATCACTTTAAGAAAAATATGAATGAAATTAAAATTATGTCGATCGGTACAGGACAACAAAATATCGACTTTACAATCGATGATAACTTGAATTGGGGTGTAAACCACTGGTTACCATTTCACCTCCCGACTATGAAGGTCACTCCCAAATTACTTGATTTAGCCTTGCATTTGTCATCAGAATCAGTGACATATCACTGTCATCTCCTACTTGGGAAGCAGTATCTTCGTATTAATACTGATTTAGGAAAAGAAATACCATTTGATGAGGTAAAGTATATGAATGAGCTTAGTGAATTAGGGATGAAGGTGTTTAATGAAAAGGTGGAAGAGGTTAAGGCGTTTATTACGAGTTGAATTGAATGAAATCTAGAATTGCAAATGGCGAATTGCGAATTAAAAGATTTTTCTGTTCTAGCTTTGCTAGAAACAGCTTTTGCTAATTGCCGCGGCTGATTTATCAGCCGCGCAATTAGCAATTAGCAATTAGCAATTAGCAATTAGCAATTAGCAATTAGCAATTAGCAATTAGCAATTAGCAATTAGCAATTAGCAATTAGCAATTAGCAATTAGCAATTAGCAATTTACTAAAGTTCCGCCGCATACTTATTAAGTTCTTTACTCATTTTTTCAATTTCATCGATAAAGGTTGAGATTTCTTCTGTAGATAAAGCTTGCTCACGTCCAACTGTTACAACCTTTTCGATTGCAGTAGTGATTCCGTTTATTGACTCCTGCATATTTGTTAATGTATTACTAATCTTCTCTGTAGATGAAACGGTTTCATTTGATAGTTTCCTAATTTCTTTGGCTACTACATCAAAGCCACGTCCTCTGTCACCAGCTCGTGCTGCCTCTATTGAAGCATTTAGTCCAAGAAGGTTCGTTTGGTCAGCAATTTTTTTTATAAACTTGATAACTTCATCTGTGTTTTCCATTTGTTCTGCTGCGCGGTTAGATTGCTCAAGAAGTGAATTACTTATCACGGAGAGACCTTCTGCGTTTTTTGAAACATTTGCAATTCTATCGTTCGCTTGTGTAATGGATATTACAATTTGATCAGCTATTTTACGTAATTCTTTTTCATTTTGTTCCTGAATTTGAATAGCAAGCGCGCCAATAACCTCTCTACCTTCAACTATAGGTGCGGCTAGACCTTTGAAAGGGAAGCCAAAGAATTCAGAAGGTACTTCTTCTTCAATAACTTTATTTTTTGAGATACATTCTGCAAGTGGTTCTTTTGGATTAATTTTTAATCCTGGCTTTGCACCAATATTAATTTTACTGCCAGGGTAATAGGCGAGCCACTCTTTTGTATTTGCTATACCAATGCCGACATCTGGTAGCATGGCATGAATTACTGGTATAACCTCAAGAAAAGCTTCTAATTTCTTATGGTGTAGTTCGGTTGAAAGAGAGCCTGAAGCTAAGTTAGACATACTATCACCTTTTCCTTCCTTGTCAGTGTATATATATATTAACACTATTCAGATTAGGTTAACTACGAAAAAGCTTTATTTTTGAGAAAAAAATAGGAAGGAAGTAGTAGGTAAATGTATAAATCAATTATGTAAATAAGCGTTATACGAATAAAAAATGAACGCGGCTGAATGAAACAGCCACGTTCGTTTATAAAGCTTATTATTATCTAGCAAACACGTGGTTACCAATCGTTACTGTTACAGGACGAGTTCTGATCCATTGATTAGATGTTTTTGCTGGATTATAGAAGTATAGTGAGCCAGAACCTTGTCCTCTAAAAGCAAGTGCTTCTTCAACTGCTCGTCTTGAGTCTGCATCAGATGCTCGGTTGATTCGACCATTTTGAACAGGTGAGAATGCATAATATCCGCCAGAAACCTCGTTAATAACGCCCCATAATGAGTTTGGGAACAATGAACTATCTACACGATTTAATACGACTGTAGCTACTGCAACCTTACCAGCATAAGGTTCTCCTTCAGCTTCTGCTCGCACTAACCTTGCTAATAAATCCTTTTCATTTGATGTTAATGAAGATGGGATTTGAAGACGTTCCCCAACAAGTAATAGATTAGTAGATTTATTATTAGTTGATTTGATTGAATTGACTGGTACTCCATATTGTACTCCAAGCTTCCAAAGTGTATCTCCAGATTTTACTGTATGAGTTGTGTTTGCATTTACCTCGTCAGTTGAACCTAAGAATGATAGTGATAAAAATAATGTTGTGGCAAGTAAAAGTTTTTTCATGTTGTTGACCTCCTGTTGTTTTCTTTGCTGTAACTAGATTAACAAGGAGGTTAAGAGAAATCGTTAGGGAGCTATTACCAATCGAGCTACTATTAACACTTGAAACTATGGTATTACTAGCCTCATTACCGTTTATTACAGTTTTGTAACGAGTCCTATATATGGAATTATAGGTAATAAATAGTGAATTTAATAGCTGTGGGTTTCAACTATGCTAATTCTAGTTGATTTGTCGTATGAATATAGTTATCTCAAACCATAACATTCTTTGTTTGCATTTTTTGTTCTCCATTTGTAGCTAATATGGTAGCCTTATAATAATCAATCTACCATTACCGAATGGAAAGGGTTTAATATATGAAAGTAATTATTGCAGAAAAACCAGATCAAGGTGCGAAACTAGCAGCACCGTATCCTCATAAAAAAAGACAAGGGTTCATCGAGATTGGGAAATGTACGACTTTCCCTGATGGTGCCTACCTTTCATGGGCAGTAGGACATTTATGTGAGCTAAAGCAACCTGATTCATATAATCCTCAATGGAAGAAGTGGTCTTTGAATCTCCTCCCCCTTTTACCAGACCGTTTTGAACACCAGGTAATGAAATCAAAATATAAGCAGTTTCAAATAATAAAGAGTCTTCTAAAAAAAGGTAATATAAATGAAGTCATTATCGCTTCTGATGCTGGTAGGGAAGGTGAGCTGATAGTAAGGGTTATTCTGTCGCTTTGCCAAGTGAAACAACCAATCAAAAGGCTTTGGCTTTCTTCGTTAACATCTAAAGCAGTTCAAGAAGGGTTTTCACGACTTTTAGATGAATCAAAAACGAGAAGCCTCTATTATGAAGCGTTAAGTCGGTCGTGTGCAGATTGGTTGGTAGGGATGAATGCATCAAGAGCATATACTCTTCTTTTACAGTCAAAAGGGGTAGAAGCTCTTTTTTCAACAGGTCGTGTTCAAACTCCTACTCTTGCATTAATTGTGAAACGAGAAAATGAAATAGAACAGTTTAAATCAGAGCCCTTTTGGGAAGTATTAGCAAGCTTTGAAATGAACGGTAAGAAATACGATGGTAAGTGGCATAAAGAAGGTGAAACAAGGCTAAAAGAGGAGAAACAAGCAACAGCAATTGCTCAATTCTGTCATGGTAAAGACGCTGAAATTCAAGACGTTGAGAAGGAAAGGAAAGAATATCAGCCACCGATGCTTTTTAACCTTTCAGCCTTACAAGCAACAGCCAATAAACGTTTTAAATATTCACCAAAGAAAACATTAGATATTGCGCAGCAATTATATGTAAAAGGGATATTGTCTTATCCACGTACTGATTCAAACTATGTAACGAAGGAGGAGGCACTTACTTTTCCTGATATTTTAAATAAAATTGAACAAATGCCTCAGTATAAAGAGTTTTTTCCTCTACCAAAATCAACAGTGCTCCAAAATAAGCGCTATGTAAATGAGAAAAAAGTGACGGACCACTACGCAATTATCCCGACCGAACAAGTAACAAAGTTAGAAGCGCTATCAGGAGATGAACGAAATATTTATGATTTAGTTATCCGTCGCTTACTAGCGGCACATTATGAAGCAGCTGTTGTAGATTATACAACAATTCATACTGTTGTATCAGAGCGAGCGACCTTTATAACTAAAGGTAAAGCAGAAGTACAGAGTGGATGGAGAAAGGTTATTTTTTCGGGTAAAGAATTAGCTAGTGGAGATGAAGGTGAAACGAATCTTCCTATAGTTGATAAAGGTGAGCAAGGGAATGTTTTAGATGCAACAGTGAAAGAAAGTAAGACTCAACCACCTAAGCGTTATACGGAAGGTCAATTAATAACGTTAATGAAAACGGCTGGAAAGCATATTGAAGATGAGACATTGGAAAAAGTCCTTATGAAAACAGAAGGCTTAGGAACAGAAGCAACAAGAGCAGGTATTATTACGATTCTTAAAGATAGAGGCTATATAAGTGTGACAAAAAACCAAGTCTTTGCTACTGAGAAAGGGAAGGTGCTTATTCATGCAGTTGGAAAAAGTATTCTTGCTTCTCCTGAAATGACGGCAAAGTGGGAGCAAAGACTAAGTGAAATTGGTTCTGGGTCTGCTTCACCAAAGGTATTTATGGAGCAAGCTAAACGATTAGCAACAAAATTAGTGGAAGAAGCTAAAGAGGATGCAACCAACTGGAGCTTTTCTAGCTATGATTTATCTAAAGTCTCAAGTGAAAAAGGAAGCAAACCTTTTAAGAAGAAAGTAGCTACTGTTGTTGGACAATGCAAAAAGTGTAATGGAAAAATTATTGATAGAGGAACATTCTATGGCTGTTCTAATTACACGAAAACAAAATGTGACTTTACGATTTCAAAAAAAATACTAGGAAAAACCATATCTCAAGCAAATGCAAAACTACTATTAAAAGAGGGGGCAACGAACACTATAAAGGGCTTGAAAAAAGGTGAGAAAGTCTTTGACGCTAAATTAGTTTGGAATGCAGATCTTAAAAAAGTTGAATTTTCTTTTACAGATAGTCAGCAATCTACTAAATGAGTAAATGAATAATAAGTAAACGACCAAAAAATAATCATGGTCGTTTTTTTATTGGGGCAAGCTAAAGATATGTTGTGTCTTAGTAAATCATGTATCAATGATTCTCAGCGAAAGGGGGATTTCTAAATGATGGATGTAGTAACTCTTGGAGAAACGATGGCCTTGTTTACACCTGATTCAACAGGGCTAATGAGGTATGCTCATACGTATTCAAGAAAATATGGTGGAGCAGAGTCTAACTTTGCTATTGGTTTGGCACGATTAGGACACGAGACAGGGTGGATAAGTAAAGTAGGCGATGATGAGTTAGGGAAAGGTCTTCTTTCCTTTGTAAGAGGAGAAGGGGTTGATGTAAGTCAAGTAACGATAGATGAATCTGCGCCTACTGGCTTATATTTTAAGGAAATTAGAAATTCATCGGATATACGTGTTCAGTATTATCGCAAAGGCTCCGCTGCTAGTAGAATGTCTCCTAGTGACTTAAATGAAGAGTATCTTTCAAAAGCCAAATATCTTCATCTCACTGGAATTACACCTGCTTTAAGTGACAGTTGTTATGAACTGATGTTAGAGGCGATACGAATTGCAAAAAAACATTCAATTAAAGTTATCTTTGATCCTAACATTAGAAAGAGTCTATGGTCTGAGGAAAAAGCTCGTGACGTATTACTTGAGCTAGCAAGTCAATCAGATATTATTTTGCCTGGTGAAGCTGAAGGAGAGTTTTTATTTGGTAAGACAAATCCAGAAGAGTTAGGAAAGAAATTTATAGAACTAGGGGGAGCCTCTCTCGTAGTTTTAAAAGTGGGAGCAAAAGGAGCTTATTTTTTTACTAACAATGAGGCTAAACTAGTTCCTGGATTTACTGTCGAACAAGTCATTGATCCAGTAGGGGCAGGGGATGGATTTGCTGCTGGTTTCGTATCAGGCTTGTTAGATAATCTTTCAATTGAAGAGTCTGTCTTGAGAGGGAATGCGGTAGGAGCAATCGTTACAATGGTTAATGGAGATGTAGAAGGGCTTCCTGATAAAAAAGAAGTTCAAAGATATATCAACCAAACGGGTGAGGATGTATCTCGATAACCAACTAATAAATGGAGGAATTACAATGGATAAACTACAACAGATTAAGGATAATGGTGTTGTTGCTATTATCCGTGGAGCTAATCCTAAAAGTATCCTTTCAATAGCAGGAGCTTTAAAGGATGGTGGAGTAAAAACACTAGAAATAACAGTTGAGACACCAAGAGTATTACCTCTTATTGAAGAAGTAGCTTCTAAATTTGGTGATGAATTAATTGTTGGTGCAGGAACCGTGTTAGACCCTGAAACTGCTAGAGCAGCTATAATGGCAGGTGCGCAATTTATTTTTTCTCCAACTGTAAATGTGGAAACAATTCGAACGACGAAACGTTACGGTGTTATTAGTATTCCGGGTGCATTAACACCAACTGAAATTTTGACTGCATATGAAAATGGCGCTGACGTGATTAAAGTGTTCCCAGCTAACATCTTTGGACCTAACTACCTTAAAGATATTCATGGTCCATTACCACAAGTTCCTTTAATGCCGACAGGTGGAATTGATTTACATAATCTTACTGATTATATTAAGGCGGGAGCTGTTGCTGTTGGGTTAGGTGGCTCATTAGTGAAGAAGCAAGACGTAACCGAACAATCGCTAGAAGAGTTGCGACAGAAAGCATCTCAGTTTGTAGAGGCAGTTAAGCAAGCAAGGAACGGCTAAAGTTAAGTAAGGGTTGGGACACAAATCATCTATAGAGGGGGCAATGGCTCTGTTCGCTACGCGTCTTGAAAGGAGAAAACCACTCCTTTCAAGCCTTTTAAAAAATGTAGCGACTCCGCTCATTGCTTCAAGGCTGGGACAAGCGATCAAACTTTTGTCCCAGCCATGTTTCATGTTGTTAGAGTTTATTTAGACCATCTATCGATTAGAACATTAATTGCTCCATCGCCAGTAACATTTGTTGCTGTACCAAAGCTATCTTGTGCCATATAAAGAGCAATCATTAATCCAATAGCTACTTCGTTAAAACCAAGCATCGACGTAAGGATACCTAATGCAGCCATGATGGCACCACCAGGCACACCAGGTGCAGCAACCATGATTAAACCAAGCATTAAAATGACAGGGATCATCTGAGGTAAAGATGGCTGTATTAACTCAGGAGAAAGTGTCATTACTGCAACTGCACAGATTACGATTGTAATGATGCTCCCAGATAAATGGGTAGTTGCACATAATGGGACACCAAAGTTTGCGATATCTTCTTTTACTTTATTATTTTTTACTGATTTTAATGTTACGGGTATTGTAGCAGCACTGCTCATCGTTCCTAATGCTGTAAAATACGCTGGTAACATATTTTTTAGTAGCATAAATGGATTTTTCTTTGCTATAAGTCCAGCTACCATATATTGAATTAGTAACCATGCCCAATGAGTGATAATCGCAAGTACAAGAACGACCCCAAATACTTTAAGTGTATCGAATACAGTTCCTTCAGAAGCTAATTCAGCAAAGATTCCTGCAATATAAAATGGTAGGAAAGGAATAATTATTCTTGTAATAACAAGTTCAATTATTGATTTACCTTCATCAAATATTTTCTTTAGGTTCTCAGAACTTGTTTTAGCAACTCCAATTCCAAATACAAATGCAGTAACTAGCGCCGTTACAACTCCCATCATTGGTGCAATCTCTAGAGTTAGGAAGGGTTCTAATGCTGAACTATCCGTCACATTTCCACTCTCGGTTGTTAAGAATGGTATAATAATAATAGCTACAATAAATGCTAGAAGCCCTGCAAGGAATGTAGAGACATAGGCTGTACCTACAGTCATACCGACTAATCGTCCCGAATTTTTTCCTAAATTAGCGACACCACTAGCAATAAAGAATAGAATGATAAATGGAATAATAAAGCCAATAAAACTTCCAAAAAGAACTTTAAGAGTAATAAGACTTCTTACGATAAATTCTGGTCCAATTAATCCGATAAATAATCCTAAGATAATACCAATGATTAATTTGAATATTAATTTCATAATGATTGACTCCTTCTTATAATAATGTCCACGCAGGAAAAACAAATGTATATTCATATTTTACATATTTTTTGTCAAAAAACAACGAATTTTCATTTATTCAGAATAATTAATTTATTATTTTAGGAAAGTAAGAGATAGTATTAGAATAAGAAAAGGATGCCGGAAAAACTCCAGCACCCTAATAGCAAATTGTTATTAAAATCACTTAGTCCGAATGTCCAATAACTTCAATAATTGGTTTACCATTAATATCCTCAATATCACCAATTTCTTCATCATGTCTTTCAAGCGTATTTCGCAAATTTAGTATTGTATCGGATACATTCTCTTTTAGTTCAATATCAACCCAATCTGTTATAGTCTTCTCTTTTGAATCATACACAGCGTATTGGTTATCCTCAGAAACTAGCCAGAATCTTTTCATTATACACCTTCCTTTCAGCCCAGTAATATTAGTATGCCTAACTTAATTGAACTAAAAAATAAAAATGTCACAAACGATAAGTTATTGAGTACGCTGATAATTAGCTAATGTTTGAAAATGTGGCTTTAATGAATTATATAACCCTTTATAGATTTCATAAAGCTCTAAATAAGTATTATGGTTATAGGAATTAGGAATTAATGATTTCTTCATTGGTATGTGGTCTTTTATTGCTTCAAGAGATTCAACTTCTCCGATAGCATATAAACTAAACCAAGCTGCCCCCCAAGCAGAACTTTGGTGACTTTCAGGTATTTGTATTTCATGACCAAACATATCTGATAAAATTTGTAGCCATAATTCAGAACGCGCAAAGCCTCCGCTAGCTAAAATATTATTTGGTTTACCCGCAAGCCGTTCAAGAGCTTCCCCAACGTTATAAAGGCTGAAAATAACTCCTTCCAATCCTGCGCGAATCATATGATCCTTATTATGGGCTAAAGTTAATCCAATAAAGCTGCCGCGAGCATTTGCATCCCAATGAGGGGCACGTTCTCCATTTAAATAGGGAAGGAATATTAATCCATCAGACCCAGCTTTAATCTTACTTGCTCTCTTCGTTAGAAGATCATATATATGTACTCCTTGTTTAGGTGCAATTATTTCATCATACTCCCCTAATAAATCTTTTAACCATTGTAAAACAATTCCTCCGTTATTCGTAGGACCTCCAGTAATCCACAAATCTTGTGTTAAGCCATAACAGAAGATTTCTTGTAAGGTATCTGTAGTAGGTGCATTTGTCATTTGTCTGATGGCTCCACTTGTCCCTACAGTAATCGCCACATCACCAGGTGAAATAGCCCCAATCCCTAAATTAGCAAGGGGGCCATCACTTGCACCAATCGCAAAAGGAATGTCTCCATGTATGCCTATTTTATTTGCAACATTTGGGTCTAGCCCCTGACATATATAAGTTGGTGGGACAGGCTTAGAAAGTTGTTCTTCGGTAATACCTACTAAGCATAGAGCATCTTCTTCCCAAGTAAATGTACGAATGTTAAATAATCCACTTGCAGAAGCAACAGAATAGTCAACGACATACTCTCCAAACCATTTTTGCATAATAAATTCTTTAATAGAGATAAATTTTCTTGCTCTTTTGTATGGTTCGTAATCGTTTTCCTTCATCCAAAGTAGTTTGATTAATGGAGACATAGGGTGAATTGGAGTACCAGTTTTAAGGTAGATGTCAGTACCACCGTTTGCTTTTAGAGCTTGTCCTTGTGCCACACTCCGACCATCTGCCCAAGTAATAGATGGAGATAGAGGTTGGTGATTTTCATCAACGCATATAATTGAATGCATTGCTGATGATATTCCAATCGAAATAATTTGCTCTGCTTCAATATTACTTGAGGCAATAGCGTCATGTAATGCATGAATTGCTGCTAACTCTATCTGTAAAGGGTCTTGTTCAACCCATGATGGACAAGGATGAAATACTGAGTATGAGCTTTCACTTTCGGCGATTACGATTCCATTTTTATTAAAAATGACGGCTTTTGTACTTGTTGTTCCTATATCTAAGCCAATAACATAATGTTTTTTCATCGATTTTCTCCCTTTCATTGTTTGACTCTAGCGAAGAGTATTAGTTTTTATATGAAAGAAGTTAGATTCTTTTCAATGAAATGGCTTCCCTTAATTTTTGTAAAGAAGGCTTCATTAAATCTTTCCTCCCAATACTAATATTTACGTATAAAGCATCAATGATACTTAATTGAGCAAGTCGAGATGCTAGAGCTTCAGAGCGAAACTCAGTTTCTTGAGATACGGTATAAAGTGAAATATCCGCTCCTTGACTTAGCGGTGATTTTGCTAAAGTTGTAATCGCAATTGTCATGATTCCATATTCCTTAGCTAATTCTAATGCCAGTAAAATATCACGGCTTGTACCTGAATGAGAAATTAGAACGACTACATCATCTGTTGTTAGCTGTGATAGAGACATTAATTGTAGGTGAGAGTCAGTATAGGCTGCAGTTTGAATTCCTGTTCTCATAAATTTATGGTTAGCATCTAATGCGATAATACCGGAACCACCACTACCGTAAAATTCTACCCGATTTGCTTTTAACATCGCCTGTACTGCTTTTGAAAAGCTTTTTTGTTCAAACACTTGTAGTGTTTCTTCTAGTGTTCGAATATTTGATTTAAATACTTTTTCTGCAACCGTTTTTTCGTCGTCGTTTTCCTCGATAGTTTCATGTATATCTTGAATAGGTGTTACTAATTCAGATGCAAGTGCTATCTTCATCGCTTGATATCCTTTGAATCCAATTCGTTTACAGAATCGAAATACAGTTGCTTCTGCTATCTCTAAATTCTCTGCTATTTGGTTGATTGTGGAATGAATGATCTTGTTTGGGTTGTCGATAATATAGTCTGCTACCATTTTTTCCTTGTCGCTAAATAGTGGGTAGGATGCACGAATTCTAGCTATACAATGCTTATTTTCCATTATTATTCCCTCTTTTCTTATACTAAGTATATTGTATCTCATTTTAATTATTTGAAAAATATTATTTCTTTAAAAGTATTGAAAAAGAAATTTTTTATCATATAATGATTTTAGAAATAAAATTTCATGTTACTGAAAAGTAACAAAGGAGTTGATATGAAGAATTTCGGATGATTGCCTTTGTAAAAGTCATTCATTTATCGTAAGTAACATTTACTAACATTTCAATTGAAAACGTTTACTTATTTAGTTTAATTTACGAATACGATATTTCTTTAGGAAAGGATGTAAGCGATTACACTTTGTGAATTTTCTAATAATTAGTAATTCGATTTATTTAAAGGATAATAAGTAAATTTTATTATTTAAGCCCATACTAACAAAAGTAAAGACTATCTAGGAGGATTTAATCATGAAAAAGTTATTATCAACATTTTTACTCGGTTCAATGGCAATGGTAATGGCAGCCTGTGGAGGGGCTGGAGATGACACCGGTGGAGCTACTGATCCAGTAGTAGATGAAGGAGCACCTGCTGCTACAACTCATACAATTCGTGCTGGAATTGGTTTGAATAATGAGCATCCACAGTACAAAGGTTTACTTAAATTTAAGGAAATCGTTGAAGAACGTACAAATGGTGAAATTGTTGTTGAAACATATCATAGTAGTCAATTAGGTGATGACCGTTCAATGATGGAAGCATTACAGTTAGGAACACAAGAAGTAACTGTACCATCAACGGCACCAATCGCAAACTTTGTACCAGAGTTTACTGTATTTGATTTTCCATTCCTATTCCCTAGCTCAGAAGTTGCTGATGAAGTATTAGATGGGGAAGTAGGTCAGAAGTTATTAGACATGCTAGATGCTCAAAACTTAGTAGGGTTAGCATACTGGGAAAATGGCTTCCGTAATGTGACAAATAGCCGTCGTGCAATTGAGACATTAGAGGATTTCAAAGGATTATCACTTCGTACAATGGAAAACGAGTTACACTTAGATGCATTCCGTGCTTTAGGTGCAAATCCAACTCCAATGGCATTTGGTGAGTTATTTACTGCATTACAACAAGGTACAGTTGATGGACAAGAAAACCCATATGCAACAATCTATTTAGAAGGTTTATATGAAGTTCAAGACCATGTATCAAACACAAACCATATTTACAGCCCGTTCGTATTTTTAATGAGTAAATCTTTCTTTGATGGATTATCTGAAGAGCTTCAAGCTATCGTTCAAGATGCAGCTTTAGAAGCTGGTCAATACCAACGTGAATTAAACCGTGTAGCTAACGCAGAATACTTAGAAAGCTTACAAGAAGTTGGAATGACTTACACTGAGATTTCTGAAGAAGAACGTACTAAAATCGTTGAAACGGTTCAACCAGTTCTACAAAAATATGTTGACCGTGTTGGTGAAGAAATCGTAAATGAAGTATATGATGCAATTGAAGCTGCTCAGCAATAATTGATGTAAGGGGCTTGAAAGCCAAGTCTTTCAAGCCCCTATTTTATTAAGACGTAAAGAAAAAGAAAGGTGGTAATCTGTCTGAAAGATTGTCAGCTTTGTTTTCCTTTTCATTAAAATCAAAGCATCTATAGAAAGAGGGGAAAAAAATGAAGGTCGTTAAGTGGCTAGATGAACATTTTGAAGAAGTATTTTTAGTTATCTTTTCAGCCATTATGGTTGTTGTTATTGCTGCACAAGTATTCATGAGGTATGTAATGGAATCGTCCCTTGCTTGGTCTGAAGAATTAGCAAGATATTGTTTTATTTGGCTCGTATACTTAGGTATTAGTTATGGTGTTAAGAAACAAAGACATATTAAAGTTGATGTAGTTTTAATGTTATTAAAAGATAGAGGGAAAATCTTATTAAGTATATTTGCTAATCTTATCTTCCTAGGTTTTGCTATTTTTGTTGTTATTTATGGCTATGGAATCGCAAGTCAGATCCTAAATTTAGGTCAAAAATCTCCAGCTCTTCAAATTCCAATGGGATATGTCTATATGGCAACGCCTATTGGTATGGGTCTAACAGCTATTCGAATCGTTCAACAAATTGTGAAGCAAGTACAAGCTTTACGTGGAAAAGATGAATTTGATGTTAGGACAGAACAAGAACGACTCTTAGAATCAGAGCAAGAAGCAATTGAAGAAGGACAGCACAAGCTGTTAGAGAAGAAATAGGGAGGGAATGACATCATGACAGCTTTAGTTTTATTTGGTAGCTTCGCAGTATTTCTTCTGTTAAGTGTACCAATTGGGATATCATTAGGTCTAGCGACTTTAGTATCACTTATTTATTCAGGCTCTCTACCTTTGCAGTTTTTAGCGCAAGGTTTAGTAACATCTGTCGATTCATTTCCCCTTATGGCAGTACCTTTCTTCATTTTGGCTGGTGAAATCATGGGGAAAGGTGGAGTCTCTGACAGGCTGTTCCGAGTAGCCAATACGGTAGTAGGAAATAAAACTGGTGGTTTTGCAATTGCGACAATTATTACTTGCATGTTCTTTGCAGCTATTTCAGGTTCTGGTCCTGCAACTGTTGCAGCAATCGGGGGAATTATGATCCCTGCGATGGTACGACAAGGGTATGATAAAAAATTTGCGACAGCTGTAGTTGCTGCAGCAGGGTCACTTGGGGTAATTATTCCACCAAGTATACCTATGGTTATTTATGGGGTAGTTGGTTCAACTTCAATTGGAAGCCTATTTATTGCAGGGATTATTCCAGGTCTATTAGTTGGATTAGGGCTAGTGTTGTGGACATATATCTATTCAAGGAAAAAGGGTTACCATGGGACAGATGAGAAATTCTCATTTAAAAAGTTTCTTGAAGCATCATGGGAAGCTAAATGGGCATTGCTTGTTCCAATTATCATTTTAGGTGGTATTTATGGTGGTATATTCACACCTACGGAAGCTGCAGTAATTGCAGTAGTTTACGGATTATTAGCAGGAATGGTCCTTTATAGGGAATTAAAAATTAAAGAGTTACCAAAAGTATTTGCTGATGCGGCGTTAACGACAGCTACGATCCTTATCATAGTAGGTACAGCAACTGCCTTTGGACGCTTATTAACAGTAGAACAAATTCCAAACCAGGTTGCTGAAGCGATGCTATCTGTTTCTCAAAACCCAATTGTAATCATTTTATTAATAACAGTTCTACTATTAATTGTAGGTTGCTTCATGGATACATTAGCAGCAATTATTATCCTAACCCCTATTTTATTACCTATAGCAATAAGCATAGGCTACGATCCGATTCACTTCGGTATTATTATGATTGTTAACTTAGCTATTGGCTTTATCACACCACCATTAGGTGTAAATTTATTTGTAGGCTCTGGTATATCGGGTCTTTCAATCGAAGCTATATCAAAGGCTATTATTCCATTCTTTATTGCCATGGTTATTACTTTGTTAATTATAATATTCATTCCACAATTATCTCTTTATTTATTGCAATTTAGATAGGATAAATTGGGACAATCTTGATACCTATTGAAAGGGTGATATGATGACTACGAGTCAAAAGGAAATTACCGTTAACATTAGTGAGGAACAGACGATTGTTGAATTAAGTAAAAAAATACAATCCTATAAATCAGAAATTTTTCTTTCAAAAGTATTAAGAGGTACTCCGATGGAAGTGAATCTAAAGAGTTTTTTAGGGTTAATTACACTTCATCTAGAGAACCATGATAAAATCTTAGTACGGGCAGTTGGTGAAGATAGTACCGAGGCACTTGAGGAAGTTGTATCGTATTTGACGTAAAAGAAGATTAGTACAAAAGCTGCGAATTGATTGTTAGACTAACAATCGATTCGCAGCTTTTTACAAATCTATAAAATAATTAGTTCGAAGTTATGTTGATATTCTTTCTACTTTAAAATCTTCATGATCATTTGAGAATAACAACCCATGAAATGTAAGCTTATGTGGTAAGAGTGGGTGCTTGTTTAACATCTCTAAGTTTGTTTGAATTTCTACTTTAGGATTTCTAGCTGAAAGCCATTTTTCTAAATAATGTTTAGAAGGGTGGTCAAGGTAATGTAATAGCTCAAATGTTTCATCCTTAACCCCTTCCTGTTGAAGCCAAGCGCGTATATCAGAATAGGAAGTATGCTCATTTTTATCCACTATATAATCTACAAAGTAGAAATCAGAAATTTGTTCCTTATATGCAGCTAATAGTATAGAACGAACTGTGTTTCCAAAAGGGTGAAGCACGCCATGATGATACGATTGCAATATGACTACATCTTTCTTATCTAGCTGTAAATGATGTAATGTATAATCAATTATTTCAATATGAGATGTTAAAATCATGCTTTTTTTCATGAGATACCTCCCCTATATAGAGTTAGATTAATACAAGAAATTAGCTAGTGAATAGAATAAAGGAATA
Organism: Bacillus sp. FJAT-45350; assembly: GCF_002335805.1. NCBI lineage: Bacteria > Bacillati > Bacillota > Bacilli > Caryophanales > Bacillaceae > Bacillus > Bacillus sp. FJAT-45350. Next base: position 203,213 of record NZ_NISU01000001.1, read on the forward strand.
CCGATAACTAAGTTGAAAGGGAATGTAATCCCAAGAGCAAGACCAAGGTAGATGGACGGGTCAGCTTCAGGTACAGAAGAACGTAAAGCCGCTGGCGCTGCGATATAGGATGCACTAGCTGCAAGTACGCCCATTAACGTTGCTCCTCCAAGAGAGAGTCCTGCCACATAACCAGTTAAGATTCCTAATACCCCGTACATCAATGGCATAACCGTAGCGAAGGCTAATAACTTCACTCCATGACGTCTAACAACAGCTAAACGTTGTCCTGCGATTAGTCCCATGTTTAATAAAAATAGTATTAAAATACTTTGGTAGAGGTCTAGGAAGAGTGGTTTAATAACGGGAATACCATTTTCACCAACAGCAAGACCAATAAGAAGACTTCCAACAAGTAGTAGTACACTTTTTCCAAAAAAGCTTTCTTTCAAAACATCTTTGCTAATAAAAGATAAAGGATTTTGAGCAATAATTCCTACCTTCTTATCTGGTAGGACAGTTTCTTTGTCTTTTGATTTCTCTAAAATACCTAATAATAATAGAGCTACTAAAATAGCTGGTACTTCCATAAGAACAACCATTGCATTCATAAAGCTTTCATAGCTCGTATTTGAGTTTTCTAAAAAAGTAATTGCTGCACCGTACGTAACAATACTTACTGAACCATAAGTTGCAGCTAGACCAATTGCATTTTTTAAATCCATTTTCATCAGTTTTCTAAGTACAAATAGGGTCACTATTGGAATGACAGTACCTAAAAATAATGCAGCGACAATTGGTTTAGATACGGTCGCCAATGAATAGTTTGACAGTTCAATACCACCTTTTAACCCGATGGCGATTAATAAATAAATACTTAACGCTTCCCCAAGCCCTTGTGGGAACTTTAGGTCAGACTTCACCATTGCGGCAATAATGCCTAGCAAGAAAAATAATACTGCTGGAGATAATAAATTTTGCACGACCATATCTAACATACTGAACCCTCCAATTCTTATTGTGGCTATGGGAACAAAAAAGACCAACGAAGATGATATTCATCAACGTTGGTCTACCTTGCACTCACCTTAGTAGGCGTTTGCTTGATCTCCCAAATCATTATTCAGCTAATTTCTTTTCTAAATTGTCCTGTAGAATAAAGACAATAATACGTTCTCCGTTACGGGTACTAATATCGGTGTGAAAGCTTTCGACTTGCTCATTTGTTAATGAGTAGATAAGATCTTTTAATTGTTTGTTTCCTGTTTCAATTAAATCAGACCGGATTTTCTTTATTGAGAGCAATCCAGTTTCGCTTTTAGTCAGCTCTTTTTCAGCTGGCGTTAATATCCCCTGAAGCTGTACGATAATCATATTACGTAAAATATCTGATTTAACTTGAACAGAACCTCTTCCGAAATATTCCTTTTCCCATTGAGTGAGGGCTTTACTAATTTCAGCCTCTAGCAGACCTTTTTTACGTTTCTCCGTTGTTTCCATAGGTAACCCCCTAATCAATGCTTATATAAACAGAATATTACAATTAAATTGCTTAAGAACTCAGACAACGTCTATGTTCTTAGATAAAAAAACGGTATATTCCACTGTTTAATTACTTTCAAAACAGCAAAATATACCGATTATCTTTAATCTCGACTATGATGGATGAATAGTTGGTTTTCATCTTATCCCTATCAGGTTATGATATTGACATAATGCTAACCTATATCCCCATATAGCATCTATTAGTAACATCTCGGTAAAAATTATAGTGTTAATAATCATTATAATTTCTCACCATTACAGTGTCAATAAAAAATCTCTAATTTGTATAGGTTTGGTACTTTCGCTTCATCTTTCCTTTTGAATATAATGGTATTCTAATTCTTGTATGCTTTAGAATAATATATTGGAATTAACTATCTTTTACTATAATATTTACTATGTCTATTTTCTTGATTTTATTCTAATTAATTAGCTGTATAACCGGATTGGTTTAGGCAACAATGAATGCTAGCGAAGTTTATACTAGGAGTGTGAATCCTAATGTATGTATTTATAGTCAACCCTATTTCAGGGAATGGTAGGACAATAACTATTTGGAAAAATATAGAACGTTTATTGGTTGATAAAGGTATTACGTATGACGTGAAATATACTAACGGCCAGGGACATGCAACAGAAATAGTGCGAGAGCTTGATTCAAGTAATGTTACTGCAGTTATAGCTGTTGGTGGTGATGGTACGGTCCACGATGTGGTAAATGGTCTAAAGGTAGTTAAAGTTCCTCTAGGTATTATTCCGGCAGGCTCTGGTAATGATTATGCTCGCTCTATGAATATACCGAAAGATTTTAAATTAGCTTTAGAAAGAATTTTAACGGGTAAGAAAAAGAAAATAGATATTTTACATGTTGGAGAAAGATGTTGTATGACGGTTATCGGGATTGGCTTCGATGGAAGAGTGGCTGAACTAGCAAACAGTTCGAAATATAAGAAGATATTAAATGGGTTGAATCTTGGGAAATTTACCTATTTGGCAATTGTATTAAAAGTTCTCTTTCAATATAAACCAACAAAAGTAACAATTACATTAGATGATGAAGATATTACCTTTGATGATGTATGGTTGGTTGCCGTAGCTAATCTACCGTATTATGGTGGTGGAATGAATATTTGTCCTGATGCGGAGAGTGATGATGGAATATTAGATGTTTGCATCGTCCATTCCATTACTAAGTTAAATCTCCTTAAAGTATTTCCAAAAGTGTTTAAAGGAAAGCATGTATCACACCAATCTATTACAATACTAAGAGGAAAAAAAATCAAGGTCATCTCAGATACACCTGTTGTTATTCATGGAGATGGAGAAATCATAGGTCAAACTCCTATTGAAGTAATTATTGTAAAAGATGTACTAGATATTGTTTAGGTGAAATTTAAATTTAGAATTTAGAATTGCAAATGGCGAATTAAGAGCTTTTAATGTTCTAGCAAAGCTAGAACGAGTCTCTGCTAATTGCGCGGCTGATTTATCAGCCGCGCAATTAGCAATTAGCAATTAGCAATTAGCAATTAGCAATTAGCAATTAGCAATTAGCAATTAGCAATTAGCAATTAGCAATTAGCAATTAGCTCTTTCCTCTAATTTCCATAATAAATTTATGGAAATGTCCTACTGCCACTGTAAGAATCGCCTCATTTGTGTTTCTCTCTTCTGGCATTTCTACATCATGAAAGTACTCTCTTATTTCTTCTAATTGCTCATTTTGTTCTTTGAAAAGACGAGTGTTTGTGAATTTTGTTTCCATACCGAGGTGAGAACCTTCTTCATTTAGCTCTTGAATAAGTCGATCTAGCTGTTGAACTTTTTTGTAATACTCTTCAATTTGCTTCTCCCTATGAGTTTTCATTCCAGTCCCTCCTAATTTCATCTCTTATTACTGTTGTAGCACAAGTTGCAAATGGGATAAAGTGCAAAGCTTTTGCATCTAGGCATTGAATTTTCACGTCAAACTTTAGAAATTCCTATTCCCATGCATAGCACCTATTACATACATTATTGATAAGAAGTTTGATGTATGAGAGGAGGGACTTGTTTGGGTACAGTAGCAACAAACCGGTGGCTCGTTCAGTATATAGAGAAATATAGTGATACATTGTCCCAGCAAGAAAAGTTACAACTTCAATTAGATACAATGATAGCGCCTCTTACTCGTGTATTTAAAAGTAGAGATATGGTTGGCTTACACCGTTATTTATTGGAAAGTGGATTATTTTATCCAGATAAAAATATTACAGAAGAGTTAGAAATAATGAAGTCTAGCCAGCTTTGGAGAACAGTTCAAAATGAATATCTTACCTTAAAAAAAGCATGGTGTGGACCAAAAGCGAAAATATTCCTTTACCCGTTAGAGGAGAGAAACGAATTGATAATGAAAGAACTTGGTGGAAAAATGGGTTTAGGATTTCCTGATAAAATTTTCTTATTTGTTACAGGACGATTAGAGGAGAGTGAGCTCAAAGCGTTAGTAACTCATGAATATCATCATGTTTGTCGCTTACAATCACTTGATATGCCTCATGATAAAGTAACGTTACTCGATTCACTTATTATTGAAGGGTTAGCAGAGGTAGCTGTTCAAGAAAGAATGGGCTATCGATGTGTTGCAAATTGGGCTAAGCGGTATTCAGAAGAAGAGGCGAAGCAAATTTGGTACAGGTTTTTCATAAATAATAAGGAAATTAAAGGGAAGGAACAACACCTACCATTTTTATATGGTACAGATATTATTCCGCCATGGGGTGGTTATAGTGTGGGCTTTCATATCGTAAATACTGCAATTAAAAATGACAAAGAACTTGTAACTAATGAGCTATTACAACTGTCAGCGAAAGAAATTCTATCTATTTCTTCCTTTTCATCATAATTCGGCAAATAAAGCTAAAAGAGGTAAAAGGGATTTACTAGTAAAGAGAGAAACCTTATTTTACGAATAAAAATAAGGTGTGAGGGTGATGAAGAAAAAATGTGATAGGTCAATGAGGATAGGAAGGGTATGATAATGCGCTTCTTTATACTCCTCATTGGCTTTGGTTTAGCAGTCGCTGGTGGTGTTAGCATATTAGCCTATTTAAATTTACTAGCAGCAGGTTATGATTTTAAAACATATTTCAAGTTTATAATTTATAGAGTTGAATTATATTTATTTATTATTGGAGCTCTTCTAATAACAGCAAGTATATACTTACCTAATAATCGAAAAAAGTAACATAAAATATTTATAGTTGAATATAGTAGTTGTGGAATAAATTGGCTCAGCCCTGACTATACTGTTGATACAAATAATTCTACAGTAAAGGGGGCGAAGAGATGGTCCATGTTCGAGATGTATGGATTAATTGGTTTGAAGGTGAAGAGAATGGTTACAATGTGTGTGAATTTCATGAGTGGAGAAGTGACGATCGTATAGAGGTGCTTGACCAAGCTATTGTTGTGAGGGTGAGCAATGAACTGTATAACTACATAGAAAACAATATAGGTGAGCTACCTGATCAGTTACTTAATTATGTCTATCAAAAAAGCTATTTACGAAAGAATATGTCCCGAATTCAATTAGATTATTGTTTTATTGCTACAGATGGACAAGGGGTCATCGCGGTAGATACCGTTGGATATCGAACACCGATTAGAAAGAGTAGGTTAACCCCAAGGCAAGAGCAAATAGTATTTGACCTTTTAGAGAATGAACAATTTACTGTATATGAGCTTGATTATGAAGTAGATAGCAAAGAATATCATATTCTTTCTCCGAGCCCTAATGATATGAAAGGGTTGACTAGAAAAGAAAGACAGCTTAAGCAACTTCTCTATATGGCGTTGGATCAGCTATATACATCAGGTAATGTTGCAGAGGTAAGATATTGGTTTACTGAATGGGACCCGAGTATGTATATTGACATTCAGGGAATGAACTTAGATGAAGCGTGGAACTCCTTATATGCTGAGGTTAAAGAAGGATGGTCAGAAGCTCATTATAAATTCTGTGAAGCTTTAGTGAAAGGACAACCCTTCTTTGAGAAACTGTGGGAACTAGAGCACGGACAAAGTGTGAAATAAGGCTAATAGAATTGTGATTATCTTTAGAACGTTTTTTATCTGTTATTTACAGTCCTCTGAAACTTTCTTATAATAGGAAAGAAGAATAATAAAAGTTGTACAATTTGAAGAGGAGGGCGTACTTATGAATGGAGATTCTTTAGCACATTTAATTATGCAGATCTTAACAGTTGTTATCTTCGCAGGTACAATTGGTGTTTCACTATTAGTAGGCGCGATCTGGAGAAAAGATAGAGGCTATTAAGAGCTCATCCTAATATCTATTGAAGAGGATGTCTTTATCGTTGTTATTCAACGTATGGATATCCTCTTTTTCGTGTGGGAGAAGAGATTGAATCTCTATGTGCAACCACAGAAGAGTTATCTGCTAGCGCTGAAGAAGTAAATGCCTCTGTTCATGAAATGGAAGATAAATCAAGAGAAGCGACTGAAAAGTTAGAAGTTGTAGCAATGGAAACAAATAACCAGTTAAAGTCAATGGAAGAAGTACAAGGTACATCAAAGCAAATGCTTCAGCTTGCAACTCAACTTGAAGAAATGATAAAAAAATTTAAGGTATAATAGATTTCACCATTAGCTATATTTTTCGCTGATGGTGATTATTTATGTCAAAGTAAAATAATAATGGATAAGGGGTGAGTAAAACATATGAATGATCAAGAAAGGATTCATGCTCTTGAAAAGAGGGTTGAAAAACTTGAAGAAGAGTTAGCATCTATTAAGAGTAGTCAATCCAGTAACGTTCCTACAATAAACAAAAAACGACCTATAACAGTACAAAAGAATATAAATAAAAAAGTAATAACAAAGAAAAATGAAAAAGATTGGGAAAAAGAATTCGGTCAAGTATGGTTACCAAGAATTTTTATCTTTGTCCTACTTATTGGTGTGATATGGGCTTTTAAGGCTGGTACAGAGCTTGGGCTAATAAACGAATATGTCAGAGTTGTTGCAGGATTTCTAGCCGGAGGTGCAATGCTTCTAGTTGGCCATATCCAATCAAAGAAGCAACATTATGTTCTTTCACAGGTTCTTCTTGGAGGAGGAGTGGCATTATTTTTTGTTACTACGTTTTCGGCACATGTTTTATATGGATTTCTAACATTGCTACTGGCATTTAGTATACATGTAGCAGTAGTTGCATTGGGACTATATTTAACGATTCGTTATCAGTCACAAAGTATCGGTATTGTCAGTAGTATTGGAGGTTTTCTAGTTCCATTTATATTAAACTCTTCTAGTGGCAATGTCATATTCTTTGTATCGTATGAGCTACTAATCTTTGTAGCATTTATGTATATAGCTACACGTCGTCAGTTAAATCGTTTATATTCAGTCATTATTTATGGATTGCATTTTGCTTTTCTCGCTTTTTCAGTATTTGAACCGATGTCTAACATTATTACATTCGGGGCCATTATTCAGCATGTTATGTTGTTGCTATATTTCCTATTTGGTTACGATTTGAAAAAGGAAAACAGTTTTGCAGTGTTGTCTACTTCAGTCTTCGTGGCGCTATGGGCAATAACTTCATTTAATGAGTTTGGTTATACGTTTATTTTACTAAGTATGTCTATTATTTATGTTGTATTAGCATTAGTGATAAAAAGAGGAAATGAAGTGAAAGCAGTCCTTCTTTCTAGTGTAGCTTTGATACTACTAATTTTCTTCATGAAGCAATATGAGGCTTCCCTTGGACTTCTTTTACTTGTACAGGGTGCAATCGTCACGTATCTTGGCTATCGTTTATTTTCTAAAATTCAAAAGTTTATTGGTCTAGTCATTTATGGAATTGGATTACTGTTTACACTAATGAACCCAATAGGAGCATTTATTTCAATTGAATTTGTATCTTGGTCAGTTTTAATGATTACGTTAGCTGGTCTCTATGTTTTAATAAAATCAGCGCTACCGAAGAAAAATGATGTGATTATCCCAGTGAAGGTCGCTATTACTATTATTGGTTTACTTTATATTTCACAGTTAGCTCAACTACTTACAGTGAATGTAGGAACAACTTTAGAACCGATGGTCTTATCAATAAGTTGGCTGCTGTATGCAGCACTATTAATTGTGTATGGATTTTATAGAGAGGATAAAGTAATACGAGTAGTTGGTATCGCTTTGATTTTGTTTACTCTACTTAAAGTCATTCTCATAGATTTACCAACTGTTTCAATTGTTGTTCGTGCTCTTCTTTTCCTTGTATTAGGTACAATAGGGGTGGCAGTATCCAGATTATTTTATAGAAAAAAGTCATGACTCGATGTACGGTAAAGGGATTGTAAGAGTTTGTGTAGAATTAGATTATTATAATAACGTACTCAATAAAGGGAGAGACATATATGGGCAAGATACTCGTATTAGTTGGACCATCTGCAAGTGGAAAAACAACTATTCAAAATGAACTAGGGTTTCCTAAAATTGTGACAACAACAACAAGACCAAAGCGAGAAGGGGAACGCAGTGGGATCGATTATCATTTTATGACAACTGAAAACTTTAAAAAGGCTGTCGAGAATGATGAGTTTGTAGAGTATATCGTATACGCAGGTAATTCCTACGGCAGTCATAAACAAACAATCGAAGGAGCGCTTAGTTCAGAAGGGTATCACACGATTGTACTTGATATTCAAGGCGCACTGAAGCTAAAAGGATTGTATCCTAATGATGTTACGATTATGGTAATTTCTATTGATTTTAATGTGATAAAGCAACGATTAATAGAAAGAGAAAGTACAGAGGAAGAAATAGAAAGAAGATTGCAGCGAGCAAGGGAAGACAGAAAACTATATTATTTAGCAGATCATATTTTTACGAATGATAAGGCGTTAGAGGAAACAATTAAACAAGTGAAAAAAGTGATTGAGTAGGGGTGTTTCATGGATATAATAAAACTTTTACAATCAGAGGTTGAGCTCTTAGAAGCGTATCCAGTAATGAACCAGTTAAGAACACACTTAGATGAGACCACTTACCTTTCGTTAGTTACTGAAGCAAAAGAGAAGGAAGGGTATAAAATGGTTGCTTTATTTGCTAATGAAGAAATAGTTGCCGTTATCGGTTTTCAGCCAATGATTACGTTATACTATGGTAAGTTCATTTGGATTTGTGATTTAGTAACTGACGCTACTAAGCGTTCAAATGGATACGGTAAAAAGCTACTGTCTTATGTTCATAAGTGGGCAAAGGATAATGACTATGAAAGTGTTGCCCTTTCTTCTGGACTCCAACGTACAGATGCTCACCGCTTCTACGAAAAAAAAATGAACTACGATAAAGCCGGCTACGTCTTCAAAAAGAATCTATAAATTAACAAAAACACGAGGACCTAACCCTCGTGTTTTTGTTATTAATCATTAACTCGATTATCTTCTCTTTCTCCCTAACCCCATTGCTCGTTCTGCTTTTTCAAGCATACGAGAAGCTGCACGATTTGCCTTTTCTGTACCTTCATCTAAAATATCATCTAATTCTTGAGAATTCACTAATTCGTGATAGCGCTCTTGAATAGGACGAAGAGATTCAGCTACAACTTCACCTAATTCTCCTTTAAAGTCTCCATATCCTTTTCCTTTATACATCTCAGTAATTTCTTCAAAGCTTTTTCCTGAGCATAAAGAGTAGATTGACATTAAGTTAGCTATAGCTGGCTTGTTCTCTTTGTCATAATGTACAGAATTGTCAGAGTCAGTTACAGCACTTTTCATCTTCTTGATAATTGTTTTCTCATCATCAAGCATGGAAATATAGCTCTTAGCATTAGGGTTTGATTTACTCATCTTTTTTGTTGGGTCATTTAATGACATGACACGTGCTCCAACTTTCGGGATACGTACCTCTGGAATTGTAAAGATGTCATTATACTTTTTGTTAAAACGCTCAGCTAAATCACGAGTCAGCTCTAAATGCTGTTTTTGGTCTTCTCCAACTGGAACGATGTCCGTTTTATAGAGAAGAATATCTGCTGCCATTAATGGAGGATATGTAAGTAATGAAGCAGAAACAGCTTCCTTTCCGTCTGATTTATCTTTAAATTGAGTCATTCTTTCTAATTCACCTATGTATGAAACACATTGCATAATCCAACCTAATTGAGCATGGGCTGGTACTTCTGACTGGATAAACAGAGTTGATTTCTTAGGGTCAATTCCAGCAGCGATATAAAGAGCCGCTAGACTTCGGATATTTTCGCGTAGCTTTGCTTTATCCTGAGGTACTGTAATTGCATGTTGGTCTACGATACAGAAATAGCAATTGTATTCATCTTGCATGTCAACAAAGTGCTTCATTGCACCAATATAATTCCCTAATGTTAACGTACCACTAGGTTGTATTCCTGAAAAAACTGTTTTCATAATGTTCTTCCTTTCCATTTTAGAGCATGTTCAATGGGTTTACTATTATCGCTCATTTAATTGACAAATTCCTTTATTACATCATCTTAACGAAATCTTTAGTCAGAGTAAACTAAATTCACTAATTTCCGTACCGATGCATGTTTTTCATTATAGATTCGAAAACTATTGGTAACTATCTTGAGTTCTTATTACAGGAGATGGAAAGTGAGGAATTTTACATGCAAAGACCTTTGATCTTTTCCGCTTCCATTGGACATGGACATCAAAGAGCAGCAGAAGCACTCAAAGTAGAATTAGAAAACAAAGGCTATCAGCCTGAAGTGATCGATACGTTTTATTCATTAAGCCCTATGTTACACAAGATTATGTTGAATAGTTACCTTCGTTTGTTAAAGGTGACACCTAAATTGTGGAGAAGTATTTATTATCGAGCAGAAGACGTCCCAATGTATTTATGGCTAGACCGATTTGGATCGCTTTTCGTAGAGAGACTATATAAGCTAGTCAATCATTTTTCTGTGCCTTTCATCATCTCTACTCATCCCTTTGTCACTGCTTTTTTAACTAGTTTAAAGCGTAAAAAGGAGATGGATATACCGCTTTATACAGTGATTACTGATTTTGTACTACACCCCGCATATGTGAGGGATGAAATCGATGGCTATTTTACAGCAGATCCTAATGTTAAAAAATTTACGAGTAAGTATAATTATCAATCAAACTTATTTTTCTCAACTGGGATTCCGGTTCCTGATTGTTCGGTTGCTGAGCAATCTAAATGGAAGGTTCGATATAATCTTCAGCTGTCTCACGAGAAAAAAATTGTTCTAATTGCTGGCGGTGGGATTGGATTAACTAATTACGTAGAAGTGATTCGTTCAATGGATAAATTAAAAAAGCAAGTCTTGCTATTATGTATGACTGGTCATAATGATCGAGCGAAAGAAAAAATTGAAACGATGTCAAGTAAGCATGAAGTTGTAACCATTCCTTTTACAGATAAATTCCTTGATTATTTACGTGCAAGTGATGTCGTTGTGTCTAAATCAGGTGGGTTAACGATGGCGGAAGCATTATTATGTGAAACACCTATTTTAGTTTATCAGCCAGTGCCTGGGCATGAAGAACATAATGCGGATTTTTTAGAACAATATGGAGCTGCCTTAAAAGCAGAGGAAAGTGAACAAATTCCATTATTAATAAAAAAGATGCTTTATTCTAAGCGCATTAATGAGGCATTAAAAAGCTCTGCAAAGAGATTAAAGAAGCCATATGCAGCAACAAAGATTGTAAATGAAATAATGGACCAAATGGATAAAACTCATCAGGCAATAAGATAGAAGGAGAAGAGGGTACCTCCTAATTACTCGCTTGCTATGAGCATTTCATAGCAAGCTTTATTAAGAGAAGGTTTTACTTTTCTTTTTCCTTTTCACTCTTCTTTCTTGAATAGACATAGTAAAGTAACAAAGCGGTGTTTATAAAGAATAAAATTGCTAGTATAACATTGTTTTCATAAGAATACTGATGAGAAATGATGATATAGAGTGAAAAGACGATAGCTGAAATTAATAAGTAAATTTGTGGTTTAGACATAAAAAGCTCCTTACATGATTATGGTCTTGTCTACATAAGTATTAAGTGTGGCCAATAGATTCAGCTTAGATTTCTATACTTTAACATAAACAATAAAGAGGTGAAACTATAAGTGAAGCAAACGAGAAAAGCATTTTATTTTAGCGTACTGTTTTTTATATTATTTGCACTTGGAAGCTTTTATCAACAATCAAATACAGTATTTAATCAGGTAGATGAGGCTGTGGCTGCGGCGGCTATTAGTAAGGTAGGACCTTACGAGGGTAATCAAGCGGTTTCTTTTTCATTACCAGACGAGAACAATCAAATCGTTACTCTTGAAGATTATAAAGGAAAGACTGTTATTTTAAACTTCTTTGCTTCATGGTGTCCTCCTTGTCAAGAGGAAATGCCGGTAGTTGTAGATTTTTCAAAGAAAATTAATCAAAAAGAGGATGCAGTTTTTCTAGGAATTAATATGACCCATCAAGAGAAAAGCAAAGAAAATGTCACTAAGTTTTTAGAACACTTTCATGCGGACTTTAAAGTGTTATATGACGAAGATGGTAAAACGATGAAAGATTATCAAATTATAGGCATCCCAACAACCGTTGTAATAGGTAAGGATGGTAAGGTAGTTAGAAGAATAAACGGAATGGTTACACCAGAACTGGTGGAAGAGTTGTCAAAATAAAAAGAGGCAGTATCGAGTGGTTAAAACTCCTTCGATACCGCCTCTTTGTTTTTTTAGACTAACTATAAAATACATTTATGCGGATAAACAAATAACGCTTTTTTGGGGATTGCTTACTTACGACGAAATCCCTCTTCGTCTAAATATTGTATCGCTTCATTGTATGAAGGAAATGTTCCATCTAAATTATCTCCACCATATACATTCCACATCTCGTATTCTTCTGTTAACCTAAGTGTTTGTTTTTCGTTATTAATCCAGTATTCATCTTCATGTACGGGTTTCTCATCAATTTCAACTTCTTCATCAGAAGTTAATGACACAATTGCTTTTGAAATTAATGAACGCAGCTCTTCCTCAGAGTACTCACGAATATTCACCATACCCTTACTATCTGTACGTTGTCCTTTGATATGTTTAGCAAAGATAAAGCCGTTTCCATTGGGGTGTAAATGGTATACAACATTCTTCTTTTCAGTTGAGCTTTCATCAAAGTGAAAGTTCACTCTCCCTAATGATACGTCTTTTCGTTCTAGTTCAGGGAATGATTCAATAATAGATAATTTTTCTTCAAATGTTAGCATGAAGGCCTCCTGTGTTGGTTAGTTCTAGTTTTTAATGGACAAAAATTAAATAAGATGAAATAAAATATACAATGACGAGCAAAACGGACGGTATTGCATATCCGACAGATGAACGAAATGACTTTCTTGTTAAAGAATATAAGATAATGACTGATAAAATCGTCACAGCCCCAGCTGTAATTTGGTTTACGTTTGAAACGAACGTAAGAATTGCACCATCTTGGAAGATAATATCAGATCCAGTAAGAATTAAAATATTAAATAAGTTACTTCCTAGGATAGAGCCGATCGCAAGGTTATAATTGCGTAATTGTACAGCGATTAAGACTGCAACCGCTTCTGGTAGAGACGTCGTTGCGGCTATTAAAAAGCTACCGACAAAGCTAGAGCCTAAACCTGTAATGACCGCAATTCTATCCCCTGAAATCGTTAGTAACGAACCAGCAGCTAGAATTAAAATGGCTGCAATTATAAAGCCATATACTGCTCTTTTTAAAGAAATTGCTGACGTATTAAGGTCTGTTTCCTCTGGTTCAACAAGCTCGTTATTATTAGACATTCGTGATAATACGTACATTCCTATTCCGTAAATGGTTAAAAGGAGAAGTGAATCAATCCCTATTCCAAATAATGTAATATTTAACCTGAATGTTAACGATAGTAAAGCAACTACGGCTAAGAATAGTCCAATAATGGCTGTATAGAGATGTTCTTTGGCAGCATTTTTTAAGATTTGCTTTCTTCTATAGAACAAATCAAAGCTTGCAAGTATAAAAAGGTTGAACAAATTACTTCCTAATACATTACCTACTGCAATATCTGGATTATTTAACATGATTGCAGATACACTTGTTGTTACTTCCGGCAAAGAGGTTGCTCCCGCAAGAAATATTGTTCCAATCAATAACCCCCCTAAAGAAGTCTTTTCACTTAATGCGTCAGCATAAGTCGATAGTTTTATCGCTGCTAAGACAGTAATTATAGCAGCTACTATAAACAATACAAAAACCACATTTAATCCTCCTTTTGAAAACGAAAAAGACCCTTTTATGAAAGTTTACCCTAAATGTAAACTCTCATAAAAAGGTCTTGCGTACTTTGTCAATTTTCTTAAACAAAGCTCAATGAACCGAGTGAGAAACTCACCGTCATGACGACTCATTAACCTTGCGGTCGCTACTCCCCTTTTTGGGCTTATTCGCTTTTTTTTCAGAGTATCACGATACAATTCATGCGTCAACCTAAATTTAAGCAATATAAAAGGAAGAGTTCAAAACTGTACTCTTCCTTTTTAAACGCTCTTTTTTAAATTCGGATTTTTTAATGCTTCTGATACAAGTGCGTCTAGTCGTTTAATACTTTTATAAGCCTGCTCATCAGTTATTGTTTTGTAGTGGTGATCACCATTTGGCTCTTCATCTGCTTCATCAGCTAAGGCAACAACCTTTTGAAGAGGATCTAAGGAAAGCTCACCGCTAGGTAAATAAGAATCAGTGTGAAGCAATATAGCTAAGCAGATTTGTTTAGCTTTCCTAGGGTCTTCTCCTAGTCTAATTAATAATTTATGAGCTCTTTCTGCTCCTTTAATTGCATGAATATCATTTTCTTTATATAAATTAAAGTCCCATTTTCCGTTTTGGTACCATGTATAGTGCCCGATATCATGGAGGAATGCTGCTTTCGTAGCAAGATCAGGGTTTACGTTGTACTGGGATGATAATTTAAAAGCATGATAGCTAGCCGCAATTGCATGAGCAAGCCCAGAGCGCTTTACATATTTCTGTGTTATCGGGTGTTTAAAAAGTTCAGTTAACGTCACGTTTCTCATCTATATTCCCTCCTTGGTAGTGTGTAAGTTTTTATAGTGATTTTTAGTGTATTATTTCTATTATATAGATTTAGGTTCGTTAGTGCAATGTTTTTCTTTGTTTTATTAGTATATTTTAATCAAGTAAAAATATGTTAGGTTTATTGATGGCATTGGGAGGATATTGTCCTAAAATTTGATAAAATCATGACAATTCATGTCGATTAACGTTATAATTTTGTTAGGGAGGGGTATTGATGTATATCACAGTTCAAGAGTTAGCTGAGTATTTAGGAGTAACACCAGACTATATTTTAGAACAAGTAAACCTTGGTAATATCAAAGCAGTTTATGACGGTGAGAAGTATCTATTTAATAAAGAACAGTTTAGCTGGCATAAAGAAGAAATCGAGAAAAAGCTCATTCAGCTTAGAAAAGAAGAGGAAGAGCCACTTCCAGAAGATATTGATGTTAAAGATGAAGATTAGTACATACAATTAATAATGACAAACTATATGACAGCAAAGGCAGTGAGTATATGGGGAAAACATTCTTTCGTACCATTATTGCAGTAGTTTGTATGGTTGCAGTTTTTGGATTGCTTTATATGTATCCGAATGTAACATTGGCGGAGGAACAAGGTGTAGTTTATGAGCATAGTAAAAAGATGAGTTATGAAAAGCAATTGGAGATACCAGTAAGAATGGCAAGGTTCGTATATGATTCCGGTTACACTTTCAACTACCCTGATGCTGTGAGAGGTATTTATGTAACAGGGAACTCAGCAGGAGGACAGCGGTTTAGCTCATTACTTGAACTTCTTGATACGACTGAACTAAATTCAATGGTGATCGATATTAAAGAGGATAATGGGTATTTAACATACAAACCAGATGAGGACTCACCGTTTCTCGATATTTCAAAGAATTTTATTAAAGACCCAGTAGGTATGATGCAGGTACTCGAAGAAGAGGAGATTTATCCGATTGCACGTATTGTTGTTTTTAAAGACTCTGTATTAGCGGAAAAGAGACCGGAGTTATCATTTTTAAATTCAGACGGTACAGTGTGGAAAAATCGTCGTGGTGAAGCATTTGTTAATCCTTTTTTAAAAGAAGTTTGGGACTACAATATTGCAATTGCAGAAAAAGCAGCTAAATTAGGATTTCAAGAAATCCAATTTGATTATGTGCGTTTTCCAGAAGGTTTTGAGCGTAGAGATGATGAGTTACAATACAATGTTGGAGAATATGAAGGTGGAGATGGGGATAATGTACAGAAACGTGTTAGTGCAGTAACGGACTTTGTCGCGTACGCAAGAGAGCAATTGTCTCCATATGATGTAGATGTCTCAGTTGATATATTTGGGTATGCAGCAACAATTAAAGAAGCACCTGGTATCGGACAGAATTTCTCAAAAATCTCAGAAAATGTAGATGTCATCTCGTCAATGATTTATCCAAGCCACTGGACATCATATTTCGGTATTTCTAAGCCTGATTTGCATCCTTATGAATTAGTTAAGGAATATGCAAAAGTAGAAAATCAAGTTCTTGATGCTCTTGATAATCGTCCAGTTTCAAGACCTTGGATTCAAGACTTTACTGCAAGTTGGTTAGGGTCCGGAAATTATAAACGTTACGGAAAAGCAGAAGTTGAAGCTCAAATTCGTGCATTGAATGAAGAAGGTATAGATGAATTTTTACTTTGGAATGCAGGAAATCGATATACAGAAAATGTGAATTACACACCGTTGGACAACTGACGCAATAATAAAGGGCTGAACCAAATGTATTTGGATCAGCCCTTTCGTTATGTAGAATGACGATTACTTGCCGTTCCCGCCTACTCTTCTCCAGTTCATTTGGGTTGCTGCGGACTTATCCACAAAACGATTTGCTTGACCACGTCCTAACACCTTTGTACCAAATGACATAGAAACTACGCCCATTAAAGCAGTAATTACGATAATTAACAGGGCTAAGATGCCCAAGTCTGTAAGAAGCTCAATCATGTTATTGCCTCCTTAATGAAATTTATATCATTGTCTTATATTTTAAATGAGTTTGTAAAAAAATGAAAGGGATTTCCTGTGAATAGCGTTGTCTTTGAAAAGTGTTTAAATAAAATTGGAAGGAATTTGGTCTTTTTCTTAGAAACAACGACGATTCAGGAGTATTTGAATAAGATAGTACCTAATCGATATGTAATATCCTGCTATTCTTATTGAAGGTAAATACAGTTGATATATTCCAAAGAGAGGAAGTTTATCAAAGTCTAAAATAAGCATATAATAAATATAAGAAGAGAGATGGAGGTAATATAAATTGAATTGGTATGAAAAATTAAATCAATATTTTCCGATAGAAGAGATGAAATCTAAAGAGCATATAGAATTATTATTGGCAGAAAAATCCGATATATATTTTAAAGATGAAGGTCCAAACCATGTTATGATGTATATAGAAATGAATGACTTTGTTTTTATTGATTATTTATTTGTTTCCTCTGCTGCAAGAGGGCAAGGGTTAGGTAAGAAGTTAATCGATCAATTAAAACAAAAAGGAAAACCAATTATTTTGGAGGTTGAGCCTGTCGACTATGAAGATACAGATACAGAAAAGCGTCAAAAGTTTTATAGTAGAGAAGGCTTTAAGCATGCAGAGTCTATAGGTTATCGACGTCGTTCATTAGCTACAAACGAAATAAATGAATTAGAAATTTTGTATTGGTCACCAACTGATGAGTCGGAAGAAAGCATCTTTGAAAAGATGAAGCACACGTATGAAACAATTCACACGTATAAGGACAAAGAGCTATATGGACAATCGTATAGTGATGTAGATGAAGTCTTAACGTTTGACGAAGATAATAAACCGAATGAACCAGAGCAAAGAATCTAATACTATCTAGAAAAGGGGGTAAGTGGAAATGAAACAATCTGAGAAAAAGAAGAAAAATCGTAGAGAGCTTTTAAAGGAGCTACTAAAGAAAAACCTCAAGAATTGGAACCCTTCCCCAAAACGTCAACCAACAGCAAGTCGTAGAACAACAGCATAATTTTGTATAGAAGACAATCAAGTGCATTAAATTTGGTTGTCTTTTTTTTTGAGTTTTAGTGCTATTCAAATCGTCTATTTTAGACTTTTTCAGGCAACCTCTAAAAGAGGTTGTTCAAAAAGTAGCTGCAATGGCTTCGCACGCTGTGCGCCTTGCTAGGAGAAAACCACTCCTAGCAAGGCTTTTAAAAGAATACAGCGACTACGCTCAATTACTTAGAGGTTATTCAAAAAGGTAAAAAACGACCTTTTTGAATAACCTCTAAAAGAAAAATTGGATTTAGGAGGACAAATGGGTTTGAGTGTTGAAGAAATTAATGTACATGTTAGGTTAATTACTCCTAATATAGTAAGAATATTTACTTAATTTTCTAAATTATGATAGGTTAGGAGAAATTAGATGAAAAAAGTACATAAAGGTTGGATTATTCTTTTTTTATTATTCTGTACGATGCTTGGTAGCCTAGGATTTGGACGTTTTTCATTAGGCGCGATTCTTCCGTTTATGAGAGAAGGGTTAGCTCTTGATTATCGGCAAATTGGTTTAATTGCATCATCAGCATTTATTGGTTATTTATTAAGTGTCTCGATAGTAGGATATTTCGTAATTCGTTTTGGTGCAAAAAAAATAATAAACTACTCATTGTTTATTATTATTGTTGGTATGGTCCTCAATGCAAATGCGATGTCTTTCTGGCTAGCTTATTTTGGTTGCTTACTATTAGGAATTGGTGCAGGAGGTTCTTCTATACCGACAATGGGTCTTGCAGGAAGATGGTTTTCAAACAAGAAGAAGGGTATGGCCATTGGGATTGTATCTGGTGGTTTAGGTGTAGGAATAGTTATCAGTGGACTATTTGTTCCGACTATCGTAAATATTACCGCTGAAGGTTGGCGGATTAGTTGGTATATCCTTGCTATTATTACTTTTCTTTTTATCATAGTAAACTGGATTTTTCTAAAAAATTCTCCGGAAGAGTTAGGCTTAAAGCCGGTTGGTGATGAAGAGTCGGTATCTAAGCTATCTAAGAAAGTAGAAACGCCGGAACAAAGTGGTAAATGGAGTGTTTATAAAAATAAGCAAGTTTGGATTATTGGTTTCATTTATTTATCTTGGGGGTTTAGTTATTTAATCTTTTCAACTTTTCTAGTTGATTATTTAATGGTGGAATTACACTTTTCTAAAGAGTTGGCTGGTCTTATCTTTTCGATAGCTGGTTTTGTGAGTATTATAAGTGGATTTATTTGGGGCGGATTCTCTGATAAATATGGAAGGATGTACGCTTTGTCCCTTGTATTGGCGATTCAATTCTCCATGCTAATTGCACTAACTATGTCAACTTCAACATTTTTTATTGTTCTAGAATCGATCATTTATGGACTGACATTATGGGCTGTACCGACGATTATGAATGCAAGTGTGGCAGAGTATGTAAAAATTTCTTATGTTCCTGTAGCGATGGGCTTTGTTACCGTATTTTTTAGTATCGGACAAATTGTATCACCGATTATAACAGGATTTATTATTGACTCAACAAATAGCTACTATTTAGCATTTTTGCTTTCCGCTTTAATTTGTTTATGTGGTGCAATTGGTTGTATGAGACTTCATTTTATGAAGCGTTCAAAACAAAAAGTAGTGGTAACTAACTCGAATTTGAATATCTAATATTTTTGAATCATTTAAAATCAGTTATCAAAATAAAATAATAATATGTTAAGGGGGATAAAAAATGAGTAAAAATCGTGTTTGTGAACTTTTAGGAATAGAATATCCAGTTATTCAAGGTGGATTGGCCTATGTAGGGAATGGTGCTTTAGCAGCTGCTGTTTCAAATGGTGGAGGTTTTGGGCAAATTGGAACAGGTGGTCGTTCATTAGACGATTTCCGAGAACAGATTCGAATTGCATCAGAACTAACTGATAAACCTTTTGGAGTTAATTTACCAATTAGCGAGCATTCAGATAATACGCCTTTTGTAGAAGCAATCATAGAAAATGCAGATAAAATAAAGGCTGTAAGTGTGGCAGCAGGGAATCCGAAGCCTTTTGTCCCTCTTTTTAAAGAAGCAGGATTAAAAGTTATGGTCGTAACAGCTGCTGTTAAACATGCGTTAAAGGCTCAAGAAATAGGTGCTGACCTAATCATATCAGAAGGATTTGAAGCAGGTGGTCATGACAGTCCGTTGGAATTAACTTTGTTCACACTTATACCACAAGTGTCTAAAGCAGTTGATATTCCAGTAGTTGCAGCAGGAGGAATTATGAATGGTCAAGGGATGGCAGCAGCAATGGCACTAGGTGCAGAAGGAGTTCAGCTTGGTACTCGTTTTGTTGCAACAAAGGAATGTGAAGCCCATGATAATTATAAAAATTTATTAACAGAGGCAAATGAAGATTCAACAGTCGTTATTGAACGGAGCATTGGAAGAAGACTACGAGTATTAAAATCACCATTTGTTGATAAGATCCTTGAAGTGGAAGATACTCAACCTACAATCGAAGAGCTACTACCATTTATAAGAGGGAAGAACAACAAAATAGCTGCAATTGAAGGGGAAGTAGAGAAAGGCTGGATGAACTGTGGGCAAGCAGTTGGTCTAATAGATTCTATTCCAAGTGCAACAGAAGTAGTAGAAACAATTATGCGAGAAGCAAGGGATGTAGCATCTAACTTAACAATAGATTAAGAAGGGAGTAGATGATTGTTCGACTGTGAAGGTTAATATGTAGGAAAATAGGAAAAGAGGCACAACAAGGTTGAATACTTGTTGTGCCTTTTTAGTTGCTTAGGAAATTTTAATTTATCTATCTTCCAACTCTAGTTTCTTTTCTAATCTTTTTTCTTTACGCATGTCTAAAACGTAATAAATAACTGGAATTAATACTAGTGTGATGAATGTTGCGAAGGTAAGTCCGAATACAATGACAATAGCCATTGGTTGCTGTACTTCTGTTCCTTCACCAAAGCCAAGTGTTAATGGAATTAAACCTAGAATTGTTGTCATTGCCGTCATTAAGATTGGACGGAGACGGGTTGGGCCTGCTTCTACAATGGCGTCATAACTCGTACGCCCTTTTTTCTTTAGTGTATTAATATAGTCAATTAATACAATCGCATTATTTACAACTATCCCTGTTAAAATTAAGATCCCAACTAAGGAACCAACCCCGAGAGGTTGCATCGTTACAAGTAAACCGATAATTACTCCTATTGCTGTAATAGGAACAGAAAACATAATAATGAATGGATAGAAGAATGATTCGAAGCGTCCGGCCATGACCATATAGACAAGTACTACAGCTAAAGCAATAGCAAGTGATAATTTAGTAAAGGCATCAATCATTTGCTCGTTTTGCCCACCAAATGAAATTCGATAGCCAGTTGGTAAAACAGGAGCGAGCTCTGCTCGGAGTACATCTTCTATATCTGATACGACACTGCCTAAATCTCTATCTAATATGGATGCTCGAATCGTCACTTCTCTTAGCCGGTCAGTTCGGCGAATTTGACTCGGTCCTTCTCCACGTTGAATCGTTGCTACTGCGTGAAGAGGAATTCTGTCTCCAAACGGAGTGTCAATAAGTAACTCTGACAAGGCATCAATTGATGTTGTATAGCGATTGTCTACAAGTAGACGTACATCCAATTCCTCACCAGTTCGAGCGAGTCGTGTAGCAAGCAAACCTCG
The DNA here is from genome assembly GCF_002335805.1 of Bacillus sp. FJAT-45350. NCBI lineage: Bacteria > Bacillati > Bacillota > Bacilli > Caryophanales > Bacillaceae > Bacillus > Bacillus sp. FJAT-45350. Next base: position 224,583 of record NZ_NISU01000001.1, read on the forward strand.
TGTAGCATCATTAATCGTTGATGCTATTTGGCCACTGCCAATACCGTAACTTGAGGCTTGGTCTCGGTTAATTGAAACAGTTATTTCAGGATTTCCAGCTGTGAAATTAGAATTAGGTTCTCTCACACCTTCTACTTCTGAAATTAGTCGAATTACTTCCTCTGATAATTGTTGAAGTGTTTCTAGCTCTCTGCCTTTAATTGTGATTGAAACAGGATCATCTGTAAAACCACTATCACTAGCTGCTACTCCAATATCTGCAGGAATATCCTTTACACGCTCTCTTATCTCTTCGGCAATTTCTTGGTCATTGCGGCTTCTTTCATTAACTTCGGTTAATAAAATACTATAGCTCGCTCTATTTGTCTGTGTCCCAGCAGCCAAGGCAAAGTTATCGGTGCCTCCAACAGTAACATAAGCTAAATCTATTTCAGGTATACCTTCTAATGAGTTGTCTATTTCCTCAGTAATTTCATATGTTGCTTCAAGAGAGCTTCCAGCAGGAAGTCTTACATCCATACTTAAAAAGCTTTGGTCTTGTGCTGGTAAAAATTCAGTACCGATAAATGGTATTCCGCCTAACGATAAGAGTAATAGAAGTAATGTACCGCCTATAATTGTTTTAGGACGGCGTAAGGCTTTTTCAAGTGATATCTTATACCATGAGGACAACCGTTCGAATCCTCTTTGAAAGGCAGAAGTATCGTCATTTACTTTCATAAAGGTAGATGAAAATAACGGTACGATAATTAAAGCTGTAAAAAGGGACGCAAACAACGAGAAAGCAATGGTTATTGCTAATGGCTTGAATAATTGTGCAGCAAGTCCTTCTACAAATACAATAGGTAAGAAAACGACTATTGTAGTTAATGTTGAGGCAATAATTGCTCCGCCTATTTCACTTGTTCCTTCAATTGCAGCTTCTTTAATTGAATATCCTTTTTGTCTAAGTCGATAAATGTTTTCAAGTATAACAATTGCATTATCAACCATCATCCCAACACCTAGAGCAAGTCCACCTAGGGTAAGGATGTTTAATGTTTCACCATAAAAATACATAAATAAGAAGGTTGTCATGATTGAAATCGGTATAGACATACCAATAATAAAGGTACTTCGTAGATTACGTAAAAATAAATAAAGAACGAGCGCAGCGAGAAAACTTCCTAAAAGAATATTCCATGCAACAGCTCTTAGAGATTGCTCAATAAATCGACTCTGATCAAAAATAGAACGTATTTCAACACCCTCTGGTAAAAGCTCTTTAACGGCTTCAATTTCACTATTTATTGAACGAGCGACAGTCACCGTATTCGTTCCAGATGCCTTAAGAATAGACATACCAACACTAGGTTCACCGTTTAAATAACTTACTTGATTTGTTGGTTTTGTCGTTTCTCGGACATCAACAAGTGTTTCAAGTGGAATTACACCAATATTAGTAGGAATAGGTAGTGCTTTTATATCGTAAATGGATGTAAATTGTCCTGTCACCCGAATGGGGAGGTTTTGATTCATATCTTGAAGCTGCCCTGCTGGTATATTTAAATTTTCACTTGCTATAATTTGTTGTAGTGTTGATAGTGTAACGTCATATGTCGATAGTTTTGATGGATCAACAGTTAGCTGAATCTCTTGTTCTGCTCCACCTTCTACTTGTACAGCAGCCACTCCATCGACAGAATCTAGAAGTGGTTTTATATCATTTTCAACTATTTTTTTTGCAGTAGCAAGATCACCGGATGGTTCTGTTACTGCTAACTGAACGATAGGAAGGAGGCTAGGGTCAAACTTTAACACTTGTGGCATCGGCACTTCTCTCGGAAGTCCTTCCCTAACCAAGTCTAATCGTTCTCTCATATTGAGAGTGGCAAAGTCCATGTCCGTACCCCAATTAAATGAAACGAGAATTAATGCCCCACCAGTTCTTGAGGTTGATGAAACAGATTCAACATTTGGAATACTAGACATTATTTCTTCTATAGGACCTGTAACTAATTGCTCAATCTCCTCAGGACCTGCACCTTCATATGTAACAGTAACGGCTGCGACAGGAAAAGTGAGTTCAGGAAAAAGATCTAAAGATAAATTGCGCAAGGAAACAATCCCTAGTATTAAGATAAGGCCAACGACCATTGCCATCGCAACTGGTCTCAGTACAGATAGTTTCGCAATCTTCATTGTATCTTCACTCGCTTCGTATTGTAATTTCTACTCCCTCGGTTAAGCGCTCTTTTCCCGTTGTTACGATTATGTCTTCTGCGGAAAGTCCATCAACAACTTCGATCATATCTTCATTTCTCATACCAATGATAATATTCGTGCGAGTGACCGTCCCTTCATTAACGACATAAACATACGGTTGCAAATCATCATAGAGAATAGCAGTTAACGGTACCATCAAGGCTTCTTCTATCGTACCTAACTTAATATGTGCAGTTGCTTTCATTCCTCCTTTAATTTTCAGTTCCGTATTATCAACTGGGATTTCAACAGTGAAACTATTCGTTTGTGGATTAATAACTGGAGAGACTACTGAAATTGTCCCTTGTAATTGCTCTTCAATTCCATTAATCGTTAATAGGGCATCCATGCCTCTTGTTAGTTGTGCCACTTGAAAACTATTTGCTGTAAAAGTTGCTACAACAGGATCGAGTTCAACGACCATAACTAAAGGTGAGTTAGGAATGGCAGTTTGTCCTTCTGTCACATCTAATAGGGCAATGACACCATTTATGGGTGAGCGTAGTTTTGTCATTTCAAGTGCAAGTTCTGCCTGACGTACATTTTCTCTTGCACTAGTAAGCTGAGTTTCTAGCTCAAGGGTATTAATTGATGGTATTTGCTGCATGCTCCCTGCAGATTGTTGGAGTTCAGCTTGTTTTAATGAAAGCTCTAGAGAACTTCTAACGAATTCTACTAAAGATACATCAGCATCTTCATCCCCAAGTTCAGATAGGAGTTTTTGTGTTTGTTTGAGTGATTGTTCAAGTTCATTTTGTTGTTGTTGAAGTTTTGTTATATTTTGCTCAGTATTTTTTCTTAATTGGTTTGCTTGAGAGAGAGCTTTTTCTAATTCAGTGACGACATTTCTAGCTAGATTCAATTGCCTTTTTGCGCCTTGATCGTCTAATGAAATAATTAAGTCATCTTTACTAACTTCATCCCCGACCGTTTTGTGGACTTGTTCAACAGTGAGAGGAGTAGGTGTAAATAAAGGTAGTTGATTTGCTGGCAATGCTTGTCCATTCAGTTCTAACGTCTTTTCAATCGTTTCTTTTGAAACAGTCGCTGTCTCCACTAAAATTGACTGTCTCTCAACTTCATCATTGGTAATATCATTTGTTTGACAAGCAGTAAGGAATATAATAAATAAAATAAATAATACCTTTTTCAAAATGTGTCATCTCCTCTTAATAAATACAAAAACAATGGTACTATAAATAAAGATTATAACTAAAAGATATGTACCATTATCTTGTGACTAAAGTGTGAAATATATGAACTTGTAGTGAATTTTGGTGAGATTTCAATTAATATGATGTTTAATTAAATACTGATTGTGGTAATCAGCAAAGTAAGGTATACAAACCTGTTATCTAACATGTACATGTTGTATAGATATTGTACATTTTTTTTATAAAAGAGTCTATTCAAATTAGAATCATTATTGTATAATGTATGTAGTAAGAAAAAATTCAATTTTATTTTTATGTGATACATTTGAAGGGAGATGTCCATAAATGGTAACCCTGCTTACTTCACCAAGTTGTACATCGTGTAGAAAGGCCAAAGCTTGGTTAGAAGAACACGAAATTCCGTTTCAAGAGCGTAATATTTTCTCATCACCATTAACAATTGAGGAAGTTAAGGAAGTTGTTCGTATGACTGAAGATGGTACAGACGAAATTATTTCAACTCGTTCAAAGGTTTTTCAAGAGTTAGACGTTGAGCTTGAATCTTTACCTTTACAAACATTATTCAAGCTAATTAGCGAGAATCCAGGTTTATTACGTAGACCAATTATCTTTGATGATAAACGCCTACAAGTTGGATACAATGAAGCAGAAATACGTCGATTCTTACCAAGAAAAGTACGTACATTCCAATTACAAGAAGCACAAAAGCTTGTTAATTAATTAAAAGGGACAGACCCTTTAAAAAGAGCCGTAACCACATGTAGTGGTACGGCTCTATTGCTTTTTGGGGATTGAACCTTTCCTATACAATGAGTAGTAGAGGCTGGGGCAAAAGGTACGTTTTTGACCTTGTGTCCCAGCCTCATAACACATGCAGTTACTCCATTCTCAACCTCTAAAGTTGTTTGATAATGCTAACTTGCGAGAGAATACTCCAGCTACTAATACACCAACTACTATAATGATTTGGAAAAAGGCTGTCATATAAGGGTGTGAACTAAATAGTGGTGAGAACATTTCTTCATGAGAGATCATTCTACCAGCTGTGAATGCTAAGATTCCTGCACCAATATAGATAATAAAAGGGAATCTGTCGAATGCCATTAAAATTAACTTACTACCCCAGATGATAATAGGGACGGAAAAGATTAAGCCAATCATCACCAGTAGCATATTTCCATGTGCTGCACCTGCTACAGCAATGATATTGTCAAACCCCATAATAAAGTCTGCAATAACAATTGCTTTAATTGCACTAAAGAGACTCGTACCACCATTAACATCTCTGTTATCGTCATGGTCAGTCAATAAACTATAAGCGATGTAAATTAGTAGGGCACCACCAATGGCTAATAGATAAGGGATTTCTAGTAGTTGAACGGCTACTAGTGTTAGTCCCATTCGAATGACTAGAGCAAGAGTGATTCCTAATATAATTGCTTTGTTTCTTTGATGTGCTGGTAAGTTTCTACAAGCTAAGGCTACTACAATTGCATTATCACCGCCGAGGATAAGGTCGATACCAATAATCGTTAGAAGAGCAATTAGAAAATCTAAATCCATCATCGTATTTTCATCCTTAATCTTTTGGTTTTTGACTGGCTATCAAAGTATCAAATAGTTGACAAAACAAGTTGATATCATTGATAATTGGTACTTAATATAGAACAATAGGTTGTCTATACTATGTGTATACGAAAAGAGAAGGAAAAGAACGAAAATATGATATATATTCAAGGGAAGTTTGGGTAAACGTTGACTTTTGAAAAAAAGTTTAAATTGTCAGCAAATTAATTTCCATTCTGAGTGTATTTATCATAAAATAGAAATATAGATATAAAAACTCAACAATGTAACTTGCCTCTACAATTAGGAAAGTAAAAAGTGGAGAATTTCCTTACGAATTACGTCATTTTGACTAAAAGTATTATAGGATGTGCAAATTGGGTATAGGTGACCTAAGACATTTTTGGGGAAGAGGAAGTCCTTCCGCCATGATGAATATCGCAAGGAGGGAGAAATTCAGATGGAGATCGAAAGAGTGAACGAAACAACGATTAAATTCTATATTTCATATAAAGATATAGAGGACCGCGGCTTTGACCGTGATGAGATATGGTATAACCGTGAAAGAGGAGAAGAACTCTTTTTTGAAATGATGAATGAAGCAAATGACAATGGTGAATTTGAGCTTGAGGGCCCATTATGGATTCAAGTACAGGCACTTGAGAAGGGATTAGAGATTGTTGTTACGAGAGGCAAAGTCTCTGATGGCAATGTGAAGTTAGAAATCCCAGTATCCTCAAATGATAAGCATGCGGATTCACCAGTTGACAATGATATCGTTGATATGCTCGACGCTCAATTTGGAGACTCGACTAAAATAATTGAAGTAGAAGAAGATTTTCTTGAACTTGTAATTGGTTTTGCAGATTTAGAGGATCTAATTTCATTAAGTCATAGCTTCCAAGAAGATATAGAAAATTCTCTTTATCATTTTGAAGGTAAATATTACTTGTATATTGTTTTTCAAGATGACCAATATACTGAAGATGAGCAAGATGATATGTTAAGTCGAATCCTAGAGTATGGTTATGAGACAGAATTTACAGTTCACCGTATGCATGAGTATGGTAAACAAATTATTGATGGTAATGCAATAAATACGATTCGTGAGAATTTTCCTAAACGTTAATTTTGAGCCGATTTCATCTATGAAATCGGCTTCTATTTTGAATAGGGAGTATTCACTAAGTCGATACTTGCTATGTCTCATTTAATTAAATGAAGGATGTATCAAATTTGTGTCTGTCTACATCAGAAAAACTACTGATGTTAGTAAGGAGAACGATATGTATAATCGATTAAACGTAATAGCTTTTTTGGCTATCTTATCTGGTCTCTTATATATCACAAGAGATTACTGGGAAGGATGGCTTGTAGGTACCTTTAGCTTAATTTTTTCACTTTCAGTATTATTTATTGCTGTAGTGATATTCTTAGAAAACCGTCATCCAACTAAAACACTCACATGGCTAATTGTTTTAGCAGTATTTCCTGTCGTAGGCTTTTTCTTTTATTTAATGTTTGGTCAAAATCAACGAAAAGAGAAAAAGTTTACGGAAAAAGCGATAATGGATGAACAGGCTTTTGAGAAAATAGAAGGGAATCGACAGATAGATGAGTATCAATTACAAAAAATGGGTGGTCATCAACAGTTGCTTTTCCGTCTCGCTCATCGTTTAGGAAATAATCCTGTTTCTTTCTCAACTGAAACAAAAGTCTTAACAGATGGTAAAGAAACATTTGCTCATATAATTCAAGCGTTGAAGATGGCAAAGCATCATATTCATCTTGAGTATTACATCGTCCGTGATGATGAACTAGGTCATGAAATTAAAGATATTCTTATTGATAAAGCACAAGATGGGATTCCAGTTCGGTTTATGTATGATGCAGTTGGAAGTTGGAAGCTATCTAAGAGATATATTAATGAGTTAAAAAAAGCTGGGGTAGAAATTGTTCCCTTTTCACCTGTAAAGCTACCGTTTTTTACTCATAAAATAAATTACCGGAATCATCGTAAAATCATCATTATTGATGGGCATGTTGCGTTTGTTGGTGGACTCAATATAGGTGACGAATATCTAGGAAGACACCATTATTTTGGTTATTGGCGTGATACTCATCTATATGTAAGAGGTGAGGCAGTACGAACACTTCAGCTGATCTTTTTAAGGGATTGGTATTATATTACTGGAGAGACGCTACTAAAGCCTAGTTATCTTTCTCCTGTACTTGTAGAGGAGCCGTTGGATGGCGGTGTTCAAATGATTGCCAGTGGTCCTGATACACGATGGGAGATTAATAAGAAGTTGTTCTTTTCAATGATTACAACTGCTAAGCACTCCATTTGGATTGCGTCACCTTACTTTATACCTGATGATGATATTTTGAGCGCTCTGAAAATAGCAGCATTAAGTGGAATAGATGTTAGATTACTTGTACCTAGCCGTCCAGATAAAAAAATTGTCTTTCATGCATCCCGATCCTACTTTCCTGAACTTTTAGAAGCAGGAGTAAAAGTATACGAATACCACCGAGGCTTCATGCACAGTAAACTTATTATAGTTGATAATGAAATTGCTTCGATTGGAACATCAAATATGGATATGAGAAGCTTCCATTTAAATTTTGAAGTAAATGCCTATCTTTATCGTACAAAGAGTGTCACGACATTAGTAAGTGATTATATATTTGATTTAGAGCATTCAAATCGAATTAGTTTAGAAGTATTCCAAAAGCGTTCGATTTTCTATCGAGTAATTGAGTCGACATCAAGGCTTTTAAGTCCGTTGCTATAGAGGTTGCAATGGCTCCGTTCGCTAAGCTCCTTGAAAGAGCTTTTAAAAGATGTAGCGCCTCAGCTCGTTGCTTTAGGCTGGGACAAAAGGTCAAACGACCTTTTGTCCCAGCTTTTTTTCAATTTATAAAGGATATTTCCAAGTGACGGTGAATTAGTTTATATCGTTTAGTTAAGAAAGGAGAGTTTATGTTAACTGCTAAATTAAACTATAATGAAGAAATCTCTTTAGTGCAGCCCTATACGCGGGAATCACTGGAGAAACTTCGGTCAGAGGGGAAGTTTTATTGTCCTGTATGTAAGGCTTCGTTAATACTTAAACTAGGGAAGCTACGTCATTGGCATTTCGCTCATGAACGAGATAACACCTGTTATATTGAGACAGAACCAGAGACAAAGTATCATTTAGAAGGTAAGCTACAACTCTACCACTGGCTACAAGCGCAAGGACTGGATGTTTGGTTGGAACCCTATTTAAAAGAAATTAAGCAAAGACCCGACTTACTTGTAAGACGAGGGAAACACAGATATGCGATAGAATTTCAATGTTCTAACATTTCGATAGATCTCTTAACAAAACGAACAAACTCATTTATAAACCATGGAATTACTCCAATCTGGGTACTTGGAGCGAACCGCCTCGTACGGAAATCAGATTCTACAGTCGCCTTACGAACATTAGAGTGGCTAACCACTCGAACTCTTACTAAAACTTATGAAACCCCAAGCATTCTTCTTTATTGCTCCGAGCAAAAATCCTTTATTTTTCTCACCGATTTCTTTTCAACTTCTTCGATGAAAGCAAGTGCAACATTTACCGTTTTTCCACAACATCAAATTTCCTTCGACAACCTTCTGAATGACAGCTTAATTTCAAAGAAATGCCTTTCCAAAGAAAAAATCCTAACTGTAAAACGACATTGGCGTTATTCATGTCCTCCATTTCCTTCTAAAACTGAAAAGCATATGAGCCAATTATATTTTCAGGAACAACATTACCCAACTCTATTTCCTTGTGAGGCTGGTTGGCCAACCCCATATCATTACTATCTTCAAACATCACCACATCTATGGCAAAGCTGGATACTACTTAAGTTTTTGCATAAACGCCCCATCTCCCAGCCTTTTTCTTATCAACTATTAGAACATGCTTTTTTGCCTATGCTTGAATATGGTCTTTTTAAAGAACGAACGTTTTTACAGCTAAAAGGAAACGTGTCATTTGCATTAAAAGGATATCTTTCCTTTCTTCAAAAAATAGATATCATTCAAATTGAATCAAAATCCCACATTATTAAAAAGAGAGAAGTAGAGCTACCACAGCATATTGAAGACGCAATTAGAGGAGATCAACGAGTGTATGAGAAGTACTGGGGGAAGAGATAAAGTATGAATTAATAAATTATAAAATATGAATGAAAGTACAATAGTTAAGGAATTGTAAATCCAATTAACCGTGGACGAACCTCAGATACATTCATAACTCATAACTCATAATTATTAATTATCTTTGTCGGATGGTTTTCGAAAAAATAGGTAAAATAGAGGAATGATTGGTTCGATAACGAACGTATATTATGTAGGAGGTGGTTTTGATGGCTGATACGAAGTCATTACCGAAGAGAGAGGATATTCCCGTAGAAGATACGTGGAATTTGGAAGCGATTTATGAGAGTGATAGTGAGTGGGAAAAGGAGTTTGCTGAGATAAAAGAGTTACTACCAAAGCTATCTGAATTTCAAGGTTCGTTAGCTACAGCAGCTAGTAATTTATATGAAGTGCTCAATTATCAGGATGAAATTAGTAAAAAGCTAGGGAAGTTGTATACATACGCACACATGAGATATGACCAAGATACAACAAATTCCTTTTATCAAGGTTTAAATGATAGAGCAGCTAGCCTAGCTTCACAAGTAGGTCAAAGTGCATCATTTATTGTTCCTGAAATATTATCAATTTCAGATGAAACAATTAAAGGGTTTTTAGCTGAAAATGTAGATTTACAGTTATATACTCATTTCTTAGATGAATTAAGTCGTCAGCGTCCACATGTTCTAACTGAAGCAGAGGAATCAATTTTAGCACAGGTAAGTGAGGTAACAAGCACACCAAGTAATACCTTTGGGATGCTGAATAATGCTGATATGAAATTCCCTACTGTAAAGGATGAAAACGGTGATGAAGAAGAGATTACACATGGTCGCTTTATACGTTTTCTAGAAAGCGGTGACCGTCGTGTTCGTTCGGATGCATTTAAGGCAGTTTATGCAACTTATGATAAATATAAAAATACGTTTGCAAGCACATTAAGTGGTCAGGTTAAACGAGATTTATTTTATGCCAATGTACGTAAATATGATTCAGCAAGACATGCAGCGTTAAGTAGCAATAACATTCCTGAAGTAGTATACGACCAGTTAGTAGAAACGATAAACGATAACTTACATTTACTTCATCGCTATATTTCTCTTCGAAAGAAAGTGCTTGGGGTAGATGAACTTCACATGTATGATTTATATACTCCATTAGTGAAAGATGTAAAAATGGAAATAAGCTATGAAGAAGCGAAAGACCTTGTTATTAAGGGTGTAGAACCATTAGGAAAGGAATATGTAAATGTATTAAGGGATGGGTTTGAAAAACGTTGGGTCGATGTGCAAGAGAATGTAGGTAAGAGAAGTGGGGCCTATTCATCAGGGGCTTACGGCACAATGCCATATATTTTAATGAACTGGCAAAATAACGTAAACAACCTATTTACCCTAGCACATGAATTTGGACATTCAATGCATAGCTATTATACGCGAGAAACACAATCTTATCCTTATGCTGACTATACAATCTTCGTAGCGGAAGTAGCTTCTACTTTAAACGAAGCGTTATTAAATGACCATTTACTAAAAGAAACCAAGGATAAAAGGGAAAAACTTTATTTATTAAATCATTTTCTAGAAGGTTTTAGAGGTACAGTATTCCGTCAGACGATGTTTGCTGAATTTGAACAGCTAATTCATGAGAAGGCAGCTTCAGGGGAATCTCTAACACCTGACCTACTTACGAAAACTTATTATGATTTAAATGTGAAGTACTTCGGAGACGATATTGTAATTGATGAAGAGATTGGCTTAGAGTGGGCAAGAATTCCACATTTCTACTATAATTTTTACGTATATCAATATGCGACAGGTTATAGCGCAGCTACTGCATTATCGAAGCAAATTCTTGAAGAAGGAGAACCTGCAGTGGAACGGTATCTAGAGTTTTTAAAGGCGGGAAGCTCTGATTATCCAATTGAAGTACTTAAGCATGCTGGAGTAGATATGACAAGCGCAAATCCAATCAAAGAAGCTTGTGCTGTATTTGAAAAGACTTTAGATGAAATGGAAAAATTACTGAACGAAGAATAACTTTTTTTGATACTCTTATATATGTAAAAGGCTGTCAGTTAGGTGAATGCTTAACTATAGACAGCCTTTTATACTTTTATATTTAGTTGCCTCGCATTAACCAAACCCTTTAAACCGTTTTCTGTTGTTAAAGGTATTTAGTGTAATCATGATTGATATAAACATAAGAGGGGCGGATATATAAAATGGAAACAGATGCATTAAACTAAGTATTAAAAAGTAGAAGCTAATAATAATAAAAGTAACGCCAATTAGTAACATCCAACGCACACATATACCTCCTAAAGAATGAAATGACTTTGTATATATGTATGCATGTCTTTAAAAAAATAACCATAAGTTGTGATACTTTATAATCGCTCGTCAGCTCACCTTATAAGTTGTGAATAATTATTGAACATTGATAGGAATATATTGTTTTCCTAGTTTTGTATTGGTATATTAGTGTTGTGAAAATAATCACATTCTCCCCCCAATAATATATAAAAACAGTCATGATAGAGTGTTAAGCTCCGTCATGACTGTTTTGTTTTTAAGATAGATGGCGCCAAAAAGTTCCGTATTTAACAGGTACTCTTTCAACTTTTTGTTGAAGCATTAGTCTCTTTAATCGATTCTCTGCTTCTGTTACTGAAATATTAAACACAACTGCTACTTCTTTGGTTGCAACAAAATTATATTGAGATAGAAATTGCTCAAGTGTATTTGGTGGTGCAGGATCAGGCTTGTATCCTAGTAAGGTTTGAATAATTTGAACATACACTTCATATTGATAAATACCAGCAACTTTTATTCCTTCATCTTCAATCCGTTCATTAAAGAAGACAAACGTTGGAACGTGGTCGACATTCATTTCCTTTGTTGTTTTTACGTCACACTGAAGTGCTTTTTTTGAGCCGTTAGAATGTAGGTCGTTCTTAAATTCTTCAACGTCAAGCCCAGCTTCTGCAGCACATTCTAGTAAAACTTCTTCCTTCGAGACGTTTTGTTTATTTAAGAAGAGACGTTCTCTAAGCTTTCTTAAAAACCTACCACCTGCTTGACGTCCTTGCATCTCAGCAGCTTTAATCGCAACATAGGATGTGTAAGGGGACGATATAGGGTCCTCAAACCAAAGATCGCCATCACAGGACATACCAGTTCTACTTGCTGTCTTCTCCCAAACCTTCGCAATGTTTTGTAAAGAAGAAGGGTCTTTATATTTAGGGTTACAAAGATCCCACGCATTTAATTTTCCTGCAATTACATACCGAATCCTAAAATATTCTCCATATTCTACTTGTAATTTTCGTAGAGTAGGTTCAAAAGCCCAGCATTCAGGGCATATAGGATCAATAAATGTATAGATTTCGAGTAATGGTTTTTCCATATTTTCTTTTTGTATATCAGGTTTTGGGCCACAATAACCTAATTCGTCATTGCAACCAAACTGAGTTTCTTTAGAAGACAATGGTCATACTCCTTTCTACTCTGCATCGTCAGGATGATTTACCATATGGTGTGCTGTGAAAGTAAGTCGGTTATAAATATATTCTCGAAGTGGTCCTTCTAAACCAACCTCATCCATTGCTTCCTTCATACAAGAAAGCCAAGCTGATGCACGTTTCGTTGTAATTTTGAAAGGCATATGTCTTGCTCTTAGCATAGGGTGACCATGCTCATCGGAATATAACTGTGGTCCACCTAGGAATTGTGTAAGAAATTGTTTCTGTTTACGGGCTGTTTCAGTCAAGTCGTCTGGAAAAATTGGTGCTAGGTCCGGATGCTTACTCACAAGTGAGTAAAATTCATCAACAAGTTCTCCAAGCTTTTTCTCCCCTAGTGCCTGATACGGTGTTTCTTCATTATGGCTCATACTTGTTTCTCCTTTTGATATGTTACGTTCATTTTAGCAATCGAAAGTAGTAACATCAAATAATCCGTTCTTGGATAAAAATGGAAAAGGTTTTAATACGTAATTATTAATGATTAATGGACAATGAAAAACAAAAAAAGACAAAGGAGTTAGTCTATACACTTACACCTTTGTCCGGTATTAATTTTAAGGTCTTGAACTTTAATTAATCATTGTCCATTAACAATTACGCATTAAGAAAAGTGTTCATTACTTTAGGTACGTAGTTTTGTGTTTCACGGAACGGAGGTATTCCTCCATGCTTGTCCACATTTCCAGGACCGGCATTATAAGCAGCTAATGCTAGTTTCACATCTCCATCATAACGGTCTAACATCTGGCGAAGGTATTTTGCACCTCCGTTAATGTTTTGCTCAGGATCATAGACATTTTGAACGTTTAAGAATTTAGCAGTACCAGGCATTAGTTGCATAAGTCCTGCTGCACCTGCATGGCTCTTTGCGGTAGGGTTAAAGTTAGATTCATGTTTGATTACTGAATAGATAAGCTTAGGGTCTAAATTAAACTTTTTAGCTGCGGCGTTAATAAGTGGGCTAAATTGTTCAGCCTTTGTATCAATCTTCCCTTGTAGTGTAGAAGAAAATACACCCTGTATTGCTGAACTTCCTCCAGTGTTTGAGCTCTGCATCTGTAATTGCATAGATGGGTGAAGAAACAAATCCATTTTACGATTTGTTGTTTTATTTAAATTGCCTAGGCTATTACTCATTTCTTGTGTAATAAAATCGGAAAACATAGACTGGAACGGCGACGTTGTAGTATCTGCTTTTGGATTTCGTAACGAGCGTATCGCATTCATCTCAGAAAGCTGTTGTAACAAAGATATATTCATTTACGTCTCACCTCAAGAATAATATAGTTCAACTATATCAGAGCTTCAAAAAGTTGACAATTAGATATTTATGACAAAGGGTTGTTCCAATAGGTCAAGTTGACATTATTGAAACAACCCTCGATTTTAATTGTTTTGTTCTAATGATTTTTTATATGTAAAGAAACGGGCAATTTTATTATCTGTTTTCTTTATTGGTATTTGATATTGTTGCAGTAACGTTTTAAAATTTTCCTCTACTACTTCTTTACTCTGACCTTCGTATTCAATTTCAAAATCAGTTACACCTAAGTAATGACTAATATCAAAAACGAGAAGACCATTTCTATACTCAATCTCTGCTCTAGATGTAGAAAGTGTACCCAATAATTGAAGGTGAGTATATTCAACTTCTAAGTTCTCTAATTGATTGATAACTTCTCCTTCTGGTAAAACTCCAGTATCAAGGGCATTTTGTCTCTCATCTTTTGATAGTGTTTGATGCGTTTCTAACAGTCCATCTTTGTGAGGTTGTTTTAATGTAAGTGTAGATGAATCGTTCTTATCACGTATTCGCAATGCAGCACCTTTTCCTTTCATGGAAAAATCAATTGTATCGAAATAATGATTATCCTGATTAGTAAAGTCAGTTTCACTTACGTTAAAGGCAGTGGTTAATTTACGAAAGTCTTCTTCAGTGACAAGGTTCTTTGCTTCTATTTCAATTTCTTGTGACATAATTTCCTCCCCTAAAATGATGTTTTATTTTATTATACTACTTACACCATTAATGGAACGACTGAATCCTTCCACTATTTTGTGTGCTTATGGTAAAATGGTAATAAAGAGAAAAAACAATATCAAGTGAGAGATGTTGGAGGTTTTTATGAAAAAGCTTGAAGTTACAAAAGGAATAGAGAAAAATGACCAAGTACTGCTCCTAGTTCAAGAAGGGGTTGTAAACGAGGAAGCAAATCAGTATACGGCTGGGGGAAGAATGCTAGTCGACTCAGATAATTTGGCGTTTATTTATATACTAGAGAAAAGTGATGAATATGTTTATCTACATATTAGTGAGTCAATTTGGCCTACGATACAAAGCGCTTATACAAGTAGAACTCCCATTTATGTATCATTAATAGAAGAAGCCCAAATTGAATTAGTTCAATTTCATGAAGAGATGGACTACCTTCTTGATAGCATTGATGATAATTGTAATTATGGCCAAGACATGGTCGATGCTGTAAATAAGGTATTTGGGAAAGTATCTCCATAATAGTATTGAAGAGGAATACATATTTTTGGTGGTGGAAGTATGAGTAATTGGGAGGCCTTTTTATCTCCGTATAAACTAGCCGTAGAAGAACTGAAAATTAAGTTAAAAGGAATACGAGAGCAATATCAAATGTCTTCTAAACATACGCCAATAGAGTTTGTAACAGGTCGAGTAAAGCCAGTTTCAAGTATTTTGGACAAAGCTAAGAGAAAGAACATACCACTTAGTAACTTAGAAGAAGAGCTACAAGATTTAGCTGGTGTTCGGATTGTTTGTCAATTTGTAGAAGACATCTATACAGTTGTTGATTTACTTCGTTCAAGAAATGACTTTGAAATAATTGAAGAGCGTGATTATATTCACCAAAAGAAAGAAAGTGGTTATCGTTCTTACCATTTAGTTTTGAAGTATCCAGTTCAAACAATAGCAGGAGAAAAGATGCTTCTTGTAGAATTGCAAGTACGTACATTATCAATGAATTTTTGGGCAACAATTGAACATTCGCTAAATTACAAATATAGTGGCGAAATCCCAAATGATATTAATTTACGTTTACAACGTGCCGCAGAAGCTGCTTTTCGTCTAGACGAAGAAATGTCAATTATTCGTGATGAAGTTCGAGATGCACTCGAAGCATTTTCTAAGAAAAGGGATATAGAAGATTAGTGTATATTTTTTGTGAGCTAAGGTTATTTTGGAACAGTGAGAAATTGAGTGTAACAATAGAAAGCTATAGATGGGATGCTGATAAATATGAATTTTGTCGTAACCTCCAGAGGAGATAATACATCTAATGCCATTAAACAAAAGGTGAAAAACTATTTAACTGAGCTTGGCTTAACTTATCATAAAACAGAGCCAGAGATTTGTATTACTGTCGGTGGTGATGGGACTTTACTACAAGCCTTTCATGATTATAAGGATAGATTAAGTGAAACAGCCTTTGTAGGGATTCATACAGGTCATCTTGGCTTTTATGCAGACTGGAAGCCTGAAGAGGTGGAAAAGCTAGTCATTCATGTTGCCAAAACACCTTTTCAAATTGTCGAGTATCCATTATTAGAAGTGGTCATTCGTCATTATGGTCAAAGTCGCTCTGAACGACTTCTGGCATTAAATGAGTGTACTGTGAAAAGTGTTGTTGGTTCATTAGTTTCAACTGTTGAAATTAAAGGAGACTTATTTGAAACCTTTAGAGGAGATGGTTTGTGTATATCAACGCCATCAGGAAGTACAGCTTATAATAAAGCCCTTGGTGGAGCAATTCTTCATCCCTCATTAGCATCTATACAAATATCTGAAATGGCTTCAATCAATAACCGAGTTTATCGTACAGTTGGATCACCCCTTGTGTTGCCACAGCATCATACTTGCTTATTGAAGCCATTAGAAGAAGATCAGGATTTAAAAGTAACCATTGACCATTTCACATGGGATTATAAAAACGTAAAGTCAATTCAATGTCGTGTGGCAGAAGAAAAAATTCGATTTGCTAGATTTCGCCCATTCCCGTTTTGGAAGCGAGTAAAGGAATCATTTGTAGGAGATTAATATTTATGAACTCATTATCAATTGAATGGAAAGTGAATTCTGAAGATGATGGTAAGCTACTTCGACAGTTTCTTAGAGAAGATAAGCTAATATCAAAGCGTGCCCTTGCTGATGTAAAATTTTCAGGAGGGGCTATCTTTGTTAATGGGGAGGAGTCTACCGTTCGTCGAACATTAGTGGCTGGGGATGTTGTTTTAATTACTTTTCCGGATGAAGTGAGAAGTACAGCGATTCGACCTGAGGAAATCCCACTAGAGATTATCTATGAGGATGATCATTTTCTTATCGTTAACAAGCCTGCAGGAATGGCAACGATTCCTTCTAGAGAGCATCCAAGTGGGACGTTAGCAAATGCAGTACTTGCTTATTATGATGTAATTGAAAGCAGGTCTACTTTTCATGCGGTTAACCGCTTAGATAGGGATACATCTGGGATTGTAGTCATTGCCAAACATCGTTATGCTCACGATTTATTGTCTCGGCAGCAGAAGGATGGTCGGCTAAAGCGCCAATACTTAATTATAGCAGAAGGACAGCTACCAGAAGAATGTGGAACGATAAGGGCTCCAATTGGAAGAAAAGACGGTAGTATCATTGAACGTGAAGTACGAGAAGATGGTCAACATGCTATCACTCATTACAAGGTTGTAAGGAGAACGAGAGCATGGACAGTTGCCTCAGTAAAACTAGAGACAGGAAGAACACATCAAATTCGCGTTCATTTCTCGTCTATCGGTCATCCATTAGCTGGTGATGATTTGTATGGTGGAAGGAAGAACTTTATCGAAAGACAAGCATTGCATAGTATAGAAACTTCCTTTTACCATCCATTTAAAGAAAAAACAATAACACTCAAAGCCCCTATTCCAATAGATTTAGAACAATTTATGGGATGATGGAATTGGAAAAAGAATTTAGAATAAGGCCGCTGAAAAAGTGAAAATCACACTTTTTCAGCGGCCTCGGTTTCAACGACCTTGTGTTTTTCTGCTCATTGGTACTTGAACTTTTAATTACTAATTCATAATTTGCAACTCGAAATTAGTTCTCCCTCTCCACGTTCTCAATCACAAATCTCTCCATATCCTCACCATCATCATTAAAGACCACAACTTCAACTACATTTTCAAGTTCTACTAGAGGAATATCACCTGTATAGTCGAATGTTTCACCGACAAAGTAACCACTGTTTGGTTTAACAGTGAAGCTAGTAGGTATTTGCTCTTCATTAGCAAATACAACAGTATCTTGTCCAAACTGTTCAATCAAAGTCGGGTGATGCAATTCAAATTTTAAGTATAAATTATCAGTAGGGAGTTTACTCGTGTTTTCAATTCGGGCATAAAACGTTAAAAAGTCTCTTTCTTCATCAACAATTAGCTTACTTTCTGAACGGTCTCCTTCAATTGTTACTTGTGGACCACAGGCTGAAAGTGTAACGAGAGCAATAATAAGCAACATCCAACTGAGAATTTGTTTTTTCATAAAATCACCTATAACCTTATAGTTTTCAATCATCTGGATAATTATCGTATAAATGTACTAGTATTTCAACTGATTCAGTCTTCGAAAGATCTGAACTTTTCTGTAACAAATGGTAGAGTTGATGGGACAGAAATTGTGTCTAGCTCAGGGTATCTTAATGCCGTAAGTTTTCCTCCGAACACACAACCTGTGTCGATGTTGATTGTATGATTCACTTTACGAGGTTCTTTTACAGGTGTATGTCCATATACGATAAAGGCGTCTCCATCATACTTCTTTGCCCAATCTCGTCGAACAGGAGAGCCATCTGGATGTTTTTCTCCTGTAATATCACCATATAAAACAAATGTCTTTACTCGCTTGTCTTGACGTCCTATGTAGTCTTTCCTAATCCCTGCATGGGCAATAACAAGCCTTCCTTCATCAAGTTCTGAGTATAAAGGGGCACTTTCAACTAACTGCCTAAAATCATGACTAACCTGTTGAAATTCTTTCTTATCTAAAGCTTTCAGCTCTGCAACAGTTGTTTCGAGTCCGTGCGTTTCTTGAACTTTTCTTCCAAGAAAATAACGATACAATTTATCACAATGATTTCCAGGTACGTAATGAGCGTGTTCTTTTTTTACTAATTCACAGACAACCTTCATAACCTTTATTGAATCAGGACCTCTATCTGTTAAGTCACCAACAAATGCTAAATTTCTTTTTTCTGGATGAATAGGGATTCCTGAAGACCAATCGTAGCCCAGTTCATTGGTTAATACTTCAAATTCCTCGTAACAACCGTGTATATCACCTATAATATCGTATTTTGTCATAATAAGAACCTCCAAGTTATATAGATAGACAAGAAACATTGACATTAGAAATGTATGTATACATAGAGTAACATAAGGAGTTTTTCCTTGAAAAATACTGTGATTGCTTTTATTATTGCACTTTCACTATTTTGTTATAGAGGGGGAAAAGAATGGAAGAACATGCTTCAGTAACCTCACTTGTTATTGTCGTCGTTATTGCTTTTTTAATCCCTGTAATTCTACATAAACTGAAATTAAGAGTGATTCCAGTTGTTGTAGCCGAAATTATTGCAGGGATTATTATAGGTAGAAGTGGCTTTAATCTTGTAACATATGATATTTGGTTAGAGACGCTATCATTATTAGGATTTATTTTTCTGATGTTTTTAAGTGGACTTGAAATAGACTTTTCAGCCTTTGCAAAGAAATCCAGGAAAAAAACATTGCCAAACGGTAAATTAGAACCGAATGCATTTACAACAGCGTTTACAATTTTTGTCTTTATATTTGCTATATCCTTTGCGCTATCACTCTTGTTTGTTTGGACTGGATTTATTGAAAATGCATTTCTAATGACGCTTATAATTTCTACAATATCTTTAGGTGTCGTCGTTCCTACGTTAAAAGAAGAGAATTTAATGAAAACAGCAATTGGGCAAATAATTTTACTTGTTGCTGTTATTGCAGACTTAGTCACGATGGTATTGTTAGCGGTATTTGTCTCGATCTATGCAGATAATGCTGGTAACATGTGGTTGTTATTGCTTCTTTTTGCAGCGGGAATTTTGTTATATTTCATTGGGAAAAAGTTCAGGCATCAGTCGTATATCGAGACAATGTCAAAGGGTACAATTCAAATTGATACAAGGGCGATATTTACATTAATTATTCTGCTCGTAGCTTTATCAGAATCTGTTGGGGCAGAAAATATTTTAGGAGCCTTTTTAGCTGGGGTACTTGTTAGTTTACTGTCACCAAATCCGGAAATGGTTCGGAAGCTTGATTCTTTTGGGTATGGTTTTTTAATTCCTATATTCTTTGTAATGGTTGGAGTGGAACTTGATTTATGGTCATTGTTTGGTGACAAAAAAGTATTAATACTTATTCCGTTATTATTTTTAGGGTTATTGATTTCTAAGGTTGTACCATCCCTTCTACTCTTACGGTGGTATGATAAAGGTACTGCTTTAGGAGCGGGCTTTCTTCTTACATCAACATTATCGCTAGTTATAGCAGCTGCAGCGATTGGGGAGAGAATTGGAGTAATTGATTCTCAGTTATCATCAGCACTTATTCTTGTAGCTGTCATTTCATGTATTGTGACACCGATAGTCTTTAAGAAAATCTTCCCTAGGGAAAGAGAAAAGACAGTGAAAGAAAAAGTAACAATGGTAGGAGCGAACCAGTTTACTTTACCATTATCGTTAACTCTAGACGGAGATAGGTTTGAAACGAGAATGTTTCATACAAAGCAGCAAAAAGTTGGTGAGAAAGAAGCGAAATCTTTGTTCTCTATTGAAGAATTAGAAGACTTTAAGGTTGAAGAACTCCAAATGAAGAATGTTTTTAATACAGATATAGCGATCATAGCTACTGGTGAAGAGACTAGAAATCATGATATTGCAAAGTTTGCTAAGGAAACAGAAGGAGTGAACAGAGTGATTGCTAGGGTGGAATCGCCTAGTTTGGAGAAGTCTCTAAAAGAGAGTGGAATCGATGTGTTTTCTGTATTTTTTTCTAATCAAGCAGTTCTTCGCGCGATGGTCGAATCTCCTAGTGTAATTGATCTAATCTCGACAGTAGACAACGGGCTATATGAAGTTGATATGAATAATTCTAAATATGATGGTGTCGTCATACGAAAGTTTCCTTACTTAGGAGATACAGTTTTTGTACGCATTTTCCGTGGTAATGAGTCTATTATTCCACATGGTGATACCGAATTAAATTTAGGAGACCGTATTGTTGTTTCTGGGAGTGCTGAACATATTAAGGAATTACGAAAGTGGTTTTTAAGCTAAAATTATGAAAGGTTGTGCCAACAGGTAATAATCGACCTGTTAGCACAATCTTTTTTCTTGTAATATATTTAAGTTAAAGAGGTTGTTCAAAAGTCGGGTATTACCTTTTTAAACAACCTCGAAGCCATTGCCACTACTTTTTTAACACTCTCTTAAAAATATTATATTTCCACTTTCTTCGCCAAATAGTACTAAATGTATTATAGTAGTTGTAGCTTCTTCAACCTCTTAGTTATGAAGCTGTTATTGAAAAGGTTAGGGGGAAAGAAGTTTTGATTTCAGAGCCAATATCTAATCCAGTCTTAATATTTGGACTGGCTATGCTTATTTTTCTTTTAGCTCCAATGATTATGAGAAGGTTAAAGATTCCTGGGATAATTGGCCTCATATTTGCTGGGGTTATTGTAGGTCCCAATGGAGTTGGACTATTAGACAGGGACCCTACGATTGTTCTATTAGGTACAGTTGGGCTTCTATATATTATTTTTATAGCTGGACTTGAAATTGATTTAGATGGATTTAAGAAATACAAGCAGAGAAGTATTGTTTTCGGGTCTATTTCATTTACAATTCCCTTTTTATTAGGGACTCTAATGGCTTTTGCTTTAGGCTATTCGTTAGCAGCTTCTCTGTTACTTGGTTCTTTATTAGGTTCACATACATTACTTGCTTACCCGATCGCAAGTCGTTTTGGGATCGCGAAAAATAAAGCAGTAACGACAACTGTTGGTGGAACAATTATGACAGATACTCTTGCTCTTTTGATATTAGCTATTATTGCTTCTTCAACGACAGGAGAGTTAGATTCTACCTTTTGGTTCACGATGTTTGTTTCTTTAGGAATTTACGTTGCTGGTGTTCTAATTATTATTCCTATGTTAGCAAAGATATTTTTCCGCACGATGAGTAGTATAGAAGGCTCAATCGAGTTTATCTTCGTTATGAGTATTCTTTTTGTGACTGCTTACCTTGCAAGTGTTGCTGGGCTAGAGCCAATTATTGGTGCCTTTTTGGCTGGTCTAGCGTTAAACCGATTTATTTTGGAGCATAGTCCCTTAATGAATCGAATTAAATTTGTCGGTAACGCCTTGTTTATCCCATTCTTTTTACTTTCTGTAGGAATGTTAATGGATATTCAAGTATTACTAAGTGACCCGTCTGCTTGGTTACTTTCTGCGCTAATTATCCTCATCATTAATGGTGGAAAATTTTTAGCAGCTTGGATTTCAGGGAAAATTTATTCCTATTCTAAAGAGGAAGTAAAACTAATGTATGGTCTATCGATTCCGCAGGCTGCAGCAACATTAGCGGCTACATTAGTTGGGTATGAAATTGGGTTGTTTAATCAAGCTACTGTAAACAGTGTAATTGTTATGATTTTAATCACGTGTATGGTTGGACCATATTTAGTTGAGAAATATAGTAGAAAAATAGCGCTACACGAAGAACAGAAGCCATATGAACCGTCTGATGCTCCGCAAAGAATTTTAATTCCGTTAGCAAACCCAAAAACAATGGAGTCACTATTAGACCTTGCTTTTATTTTACGTGGAACTAAACAGGAACCACTTTATCCTTTATCAGTTGTTCAAGAGAAAAGTGGACAATCAGCATCTAAAATTGCTGAGGCGGAAAAAATGTTAGAGCATACGAAAAACTATGCATCTGGTGCAGGAGTCCCGATTCATTTACTTACTCGAGTTGACCAAAATGTCACTTCAGGTATTATTCGCGCTATTGAAGAGAGACGAATCAAAAAAGTTGTCATTGGTTGGAATGGAAAGTTATCAACTCCACAGCTAATTTTCGGAGGGATTCTTGACCAATTATTAGAGCGAACAAATGAAATGATTTACGTTGCAAGGCTTGGACATCCCCTTAATACAACAAAGAGAATTGTATTAATTTTGCCTTCGGGGGTTGACCATAAGTCTGGTTTCTATGAGTCAGTTAGTTCGATTAAAGAGTTAGCCAATCAACTAGGTGCATCCTTACTTGCAATAGTTGTAAAAGATGATGCTACTACTTACGAGGAAACATTTAAAAACATGAAACCTGATGTTTCCCAGAAGTTTGTAGGTATTGAGGCTTGGAATGAAATTCATAACCAATATTTAAACGTTTTACGAAAAGATGATCTTGTTGTTGTTTTAAGTGCTAGAAGAGGAACGATTGCCTGGCATCCTCAACTAGAACGTCTTCCAAGAGTTCTAGCTGAAGCGATTCCTGAGAGCTTTATTATGATTTACCCACCAGAATTAGATGTTGTAGATTCACGTGGTTCAAGAGGAACTGAAGTACCACGTACACTACTGCGATCGAGAGAATACGATGAATAGGATTGAAGATTCAGCATTTCTGTCTTGTACACATGGTAATATGTATAACGGACAGAGATGGCCTTATTTTAGCTAAAATTAGTAGTTCCATCATGTAACGGAATAGAGGTCCTATAAGTTTACCTTCGTTCCATATTTTTGAAGACTACAAATCATCGTTGTTTTGTAGTCTTTATAATAGATACCTGTTTTGTTAATAGGTCTGCAAAGTATGTAGATACTAACAGGGGAAGGGGTGATTTTACTATGGAGCCAATCGTAATATGTCCACAATGTCGAGAACAAAAACCAATTAATCGCCTATTAACGGCTCAATCAAATCAAAATGTCATTTTTGAATGTGGCGAATGTCATTATGTAAAGAGAAATATTGAAACAAAAAAAGGGTAATATTTGTTTATTGGCGAATACATCTTAAGAGGTGCTCAAGTGCAACCATTTTGAGTACCCTCTACCATGATTGCTATAGTCATGATATAATAATTAGGACCTAGTACTAATAGGTTGTATTAAAGTTGTGCTTTTACAACACTTTATTAGGCCCAATTTGAGGAGGATTTTTTGATGAATTTATTACAAGACCGTACATATGTTGTTATGGGTGTAGCCAATAAACGTAGTATTGCATGGGGGATAGCTCAATCATTATCAAATGCAGGAGCAAGATTAATTTTTACATATGCTGGTGAGCGATTAGAAAAAAATGTTCGAGACCTAGCGGGCACATTAGACAGAGATGATTCATTAGTTATTCCTTGTGATGTTACAAGTGATGAAGACATTGAGAAGGCGTTTGCTTCAATTAAAGAAGAAGTAGGAGTAATTCATGGACTAGCTCATTGTATTGCGTTTGCAAACAAAGAGGAGCTTGAAGGTGAATACTTAAATACTACTCGTGAAGGCTTTATGCTTGCTCATAACATTAGCGCTTATTCACTAACAGCTGTAGCCAAAGCAGCTCGTCCAATCATGACTGAAGGTGGAAGCATCGTTACTCTTACATATCTTGGTGGAGAAAGAGTAGTGAAGAATTACAACGTTATGGGAGTAGCGAAGGCTTCACTAGATGCAAGTGTGAAATACTTAGCGAACGATCTTGGAAAAGACGGTATTCGCGTTAATGCAATTTCTGCTGGTCCTATTCGTACACTAGCAGCAAAAGGAATTTCAGGTTTCAATGATGTATTAAAAGAAATCGAAGAAAGAGCACCTCTTCGTCGTTCAACTACTCAAGAAGAAGTAGGGGATACAGCGATGTTCTTAATGAGTAATTTATCTCGCGGTATAACTGGTGAAATGATTCATGTAGATTCAGGGTATAATATTTTATCATTATCGTAAATAGAAATAAGGCGTATCAATGGGTTTATTTACAATAGAGAACGCCTTTCGTTTAGCATTACAATATAGTAAATATTACTAACAAAAAGGGCATGGAAAAGTGAAATACACTTTTCCATGCCCTTGATTAGCTTTCTTTTATCGTTGCTGACTACCGAATCCAGTTCCTAATTGGTGCCATAACCATGGCCAAAGGCCTCCACCGTGATGACCATGACCCGGCTGTCCTGGATACCCCGGCTGCCCCGGATACCCCGGCTGCCCCGGATACCCCGGCTGCCCTGGATACCCTGGATATCCTCCATCATGTCCTGGGTACCATGGTTGATGATGGTGATGTGGTGGACGAGGACGCGGTGGGCGTGGTGGTGTTGGACCGAAGTACGGACTTACCCCTACTAAATCACTATTATGAACTTGAATATATTGCTGTTGGTATGATGGTGCAGGGTAGATAAGTAGTGACACCATTCCCGTACGTCTGTTAAAATCCGCTACATATGCCACAACCTGGCCATAGCCTGGAATTGTTGTTGTAATCCATTGATTTAAATACTGTTCTACGACAACAGGAGGTAGATACTGAACTGACGGTTGCTGTCTTAATGATTGCTGCTCCATGTGCGGTTGCTGATAATTATGCATACAAAATCTCCCCTTTCTCTACTAAGCTATGGTGGAAGCCTAGTTAGTGTGAAAGGAAAATAAAATATTTTTCTTAATTTGTTTTAGGACAAATTTCCTGTTTCATATAGTTAACTGTAAGCTAAAACGTGGGGGATTTTAACTATGCAAATGCCAAATATTCCCGATATTAAGCCGAAGATTGACTTGAAACGCGATGATGTTGTTAACTTATTACTTTAAGCTTGAGGATGTTTTAGAAATTCCCGAGAACGGTAAAGATGATTGTCGTCAATACTAGTACTTAACTAAATGGTGTAAAGCTCCTAACAGGTGGATACAATTGTCCACCTGTTAGGAGCTTACTTTGTATAAAGGGGTTTCTTCTTGTGTCCTCTCCATTGTCCGGAAAACCAAGGTTCTGCAGGCTGCCTTGTCCGAATGTATAAACGAGAGGAGGACGGTTTTCTATAATAAAAGAGTTGTATGTTCTCTCCGTTGTATACTTTATCTTCGAATAGTTCCCTTTCTTGTATGAGTTTGTTTGTATCAATGATAGGATAGAGTTCATTTCCCTCATAATAAGATAACTTGCTATTTATGAGATGGTGAAGAAAGGACAAATTCTGTTTTGCTTGTAGCAATGGCTGAGATAAATCTTCCTTTTCTTCAGGCTCAGTGTCTAACTTTATCATTGCTTCATATAGTTTATGAAGAGATTCACTATATGACCCAATAGATTGCTCGTACTGACAAAGTGCATCAATAAATTCATTCTTCTGATTCAACATCTTCTACGCTCGCCTCCTCTTTATTTTTAATGTTATAACGTTTTTTTATATGAACTACAGTTTCTAATTTTTTTAGAAGTAGCCATTCTTTCATTAGTAGTGTATCAACTAGTTGATTAACAGAATGGGAGAACTCTAATATCTCCCCGCATGTCGGTTCACTCGGGAAATTTCCGTTCTTTCCAACAAATGCTTCTATTTTCTTTGCTTCAGCATCAACTAGAAGAGTGGGAACGTTCTTCTTCTGCAAGGGAGTGCAGTAATTGATTTATAGATTGTTCAAATGTAACTGTATTTTTGCTGATCTCATCTAATCCATCGAATTTCATAGTTTGGCCGCCTTTCAAAAAAACAGTTCCTTTCATAAAGTATATGTACAAGTTCATCAGCTAGTATAAAAAATTTTAAAAGATGACATTAACAACAAATCCCCTCTTGGCATAAGGTAATGTAAGCAATAGCCTAAATAAGCTGTTCAAGAAGTGGAGGGTGAGGAAATCATGAACAAAGAGGTCCTTGTGACTGGTGGGGCTGGATTTATTGGTTCACATTTTATTGATTACCTATTACAAAACACATCCTCTAACATTACAAGTGTTGATTGTTCTAGTAATTATCTAGAATTCCTCCCCAGTTATAAAGAAGTTCGTTTTATTCAGTGTGATATTAAGGATAAAAGGCAAGTAGATTCGCTATTTGATAGAAAATACGATGTGATTGTTCATTTTGCAGCTAGTAGCAATATAAATAGTAGTACAAAGACAATGTTAGATACGAATATAGTAGGTACATTCAACTTATTAGAAGCCGTTCGGGCTAATAAGGCAAATAAGATGATACATTTATCCACTGATAAAGTATATGGTTCGTTAGCGTGTGATGAGGTTCCATTTACAGAGCTCTCTACGATTAATCCATCGAATCTGTATACAGCAAGTAAAGCAAGTGCAGACATGTTGGTGAGAGCTTTTTCTCAAACATATCAGCTTCCTTTAATTACAGTTCGTAGTAGTAATAACTATGGCCCTAGACAACAAGAAAATAAATTCATTCCGAAAACGATAATGAATGCACTCAAGGAAAAAGACATTCTAGTATACGGTGATGGTCTACAAGTAAGAGACTGGTTATTTGTAGAGGATCACTGTCGTGCCATTTACAACGTGATGGAATCAGGAAGTCTCGGAGAAGTCTATAACGTAGGTGGAGGGCATGAGAGAACGTCCCTTCAGGTTGTAAAGTTAATTCTTGACCATCTAGATAAAAGTCACAAGCTCATACGTCACGTAGAAGACCGACAAATTCATGAACGAAGGTGTGCATTGAATTGGGGTAAGATACAACGAGAGTTAGGCTGGAAACCAGATATTTCATTTCATAGCGGATTAAAACAAACGATTAATTGGTATACTCACAATTTTGTTAATGGTATTCGAAGCTAATAGAGCATCCATTAAAATCATCCCGTATCTATGGGTGTGGGATGATTTTAATGAAAAGACGCTAACACTTCGCACAATGCTGTTAAGAAAAAACGTATTAAGCGTCTTTTCTTAACATACATACTAAAAAATTTGTAGGGAGGAATTATCGTGGTTCCTAGTTATCTAGAGCTAATCATCATTATTCTTGCTTGTTTTCGATTAACACGTCTACTTGTGTTTGATACAATTACTGAATTTCTACGAAAACCATTCCACCAATTGATTGAAGAGGAACAGCCTGACGGGTCAGTGGAAACATTCCTTCAAATTAAAGGAACAGGACTTCGAAAATGGTTAGGAGAATTATTGAGCTGTTATTGGTGCACGGGAATATGGTGCTCTATCTTTCTTTGTGGTGGTTATTTTCTTTACTTTTCATATTTTATGCCAGCTATGGTCATTTTGGCAGTTGCTGGTGCAGCTGCGATTATTGAGTCTATCGTACTCAAGATAGTTGATTAAAGTAATAAAGGGTGTGAAATGAATGAAGGGAGTCATTCTAGCAGGAGGCACAGGGTCGAGACTATATCCACTTACCCGAATAATTAATAAACACTTACTTCTAGGTGGAGAATATCTAATGATATATCATGCTATAAAAAAATTAAAAGAGGCTGATATTTTATATTTTTTAAGTATAACGACCAAGAGGGATTATAGCTTATTTATTCAACTACTTGGTCATGGTGTTACGATTCATTATAAGGTACAAGAGTCAGCTGTAGGTATTACTTGGGCAATTTATCTTGCAAAGGATTATGTGATAGATGAATAGTTTTTTGTTCTTATTGGGAGATAATATTTTTGAAGATTGACTGCCTAGTACATTGAGAATTTTAAGGGATAAATAAAAGGGTGCGAGAGTGCTACTATAAGAAGTACCTGATCTAGAGTGATATGGAGTAGCTATCGTAAAGGGGAGCTGAAAAGCCATCGAGGCCTAAAACAAAATTTTACCTAACAGGAATATATGGTTAATGAAATTGTATTTAATTATATTCAACAGATAAACCTATCGGCACTTGGGGAGTTAGGAATTACAGATATGAATAAATTATGCATATGGAGCAGTTAAGATTTTATAAATTAAAAGATTGGTGGCTCAATTCAGGAAACCAGGAAGCTCTATTCCAAGCGAATTATTTAGTTATGAAACAATTAGGAATGAGGGGATGAGATATATGAAGAAACAACTACTTGTAACAGGTGGGGCAGGATTCATTGGATCAAACTTCATTGAGTTTATGATAAATAAAGGTGCATATCATATTACTAACATAGATTCACTTTCATATGCAGGGAAAATAGAGAATACAACCTTTTTTTCATCGTCACCTGATTATCGTTTCATCCAATGTGATATACGCAATCGAAACCAATTAAATGAAGTATTTGATCGACGATATGATGTGATCGTCCACTTTGCTGCAGAATCTCACGTAGATAGAAGTATTTCAGAACCTAATATTTTCATAGAAACTAACGTTTTTGGTACCTATCATTTGTTAGAGACTGTACGGGAAGGAAAAGCAAAAAGAATGGTTCAAGTTTCAACGGATGAAGTATACGGTAGTCTTAAAGTTACTGATTTTCCATTTACAGAGCATTCTCCAATTATTCCTAATAACCCGTATGCAGCGAGCAAGGCTAGCTCAGACTTGTTAGTTCGATCGTACTTTAAAACATTTCAGACACCAGTCATCATTACAAGGTGTAGTAATAATTATGGGCCACGACAAGACAAGGAGAAGTTTATTCCAAAGGTAATTATGAATGCTCTCGATAATAAGGAAATTCCAATTTATGGGGATGGAAAACAGGTGAGAGATTGGTTGTTTGTGGAGGATCATTGTAGGGCGCTACAAGTCATACTAGAACATGGTGAGGATGGTGAAGTTTACAATATAGGTGGGAGTAATGAAAGAGCAAATATCGATATTGCTAAACAAATCATTAGTTATCTAGGAAAAGGTTCTAGTCTTATTACTCATATTGATGACCGGAAAGGTCACGATCGTCGTTATGCAATCAATTGGGGTAAGGTTCATAGTCAGTTTGGATGGGAGCCTAAAATATCATTTACTGAAGGGTTAATTCAAACGATTGAATCATACAAAAAAGCAAATTCATGATGCTATACTCGTGAGTCATGATGAAAGTAGGTTTTGTTGGTTACTTGGAAAGGTTACTTTCTATTAGTTGCTTGCTAACTCTTTTACTTTCATATAAAAAAGTTAATACCAATATGGAAAGTTAGGAGGGAAATAATGAAGCACATTCTAATAACAGGCGCAAACGGACAGTTGGGTAAAGAGCTATCGGATAGAGGGAAAGAAAAATTCAAGGTTACTTCATTAGGAAAAGCTGAACTGGATATAACAAATCTATATCTTGTTCAACAAACAGTAGAACACTATCAGCCAGATTTTATCATTCATACAGCTGCATTTACAAATGTTGATCATTGTGAGGTAGAAAAAACAAAAGCATTTGATATCAATTCAGTTGGAGCATCTCATATTGCAATGGGAGCAAACATGATAGATTCAAAGATGATATACATTAGTTCAGATTACATTTTTGATGGAAGAAATAATCGTCCGTACGGTATTGAAGATACTCCTAATCCACTGAATACGTACGGGAAAAGTAAGTGGCTTGGAGAGAGGTTAGTAGAATGGAATACAGAAAATTGTTCGGTTATCCGTACATCTTGGCTATATGGACACGCTAGAAACAACTTTGTAAAGACAATGTTGAACCTAGTAAAAAAGGGACAACCAATTGCTGTTGTTGCAGACGAGGTAGGTAGTCCTACGTATGTTAGAGATTTAGCAAATTATATTTTGTTATTACTAGATAAACCTGAAGGCACGTACCATTGCAGTAATTCAGGTTCTTGCAGTTGGTATGAGTTTGCAAGAAAGATAGTTGAAAAGGCAGGATATGATCCAGGCCTTATTCAACCTACAACGTCTAAGAAGTATGGATCAGTTGCTAAACGACCAGCATACTCGGTTTTAAGTCATGAACAATTAAATAATGTAGACCTAAAGACACCGAGACATTGGGAAGAAGCACTTGATGAATTTCTAATGAAGGAGTTGAAATTATGATTGGGTGTGAAAGTAAAGTTAATGAAAATATTGCGAACGCTGATACTTTACTGAAAAGTAATTTAGATAGATAGAACGTTTTGAAAAGGACTAAATGAGAGCTTTTCCTTATTTAGTCCTTTTTATAATATTTAAATTAATAGTGGGATAAATGAAATAATGAAACATATCAAGAAAAACATTTTAATTTATTATTATGTGACCCAATTTACATATTTACATATGATAAATAGAAAATATATTTTTGGTTGAGTTATTTCTGATGCTAGTCTAATTAATGGACACGTTAAATTGGGGGAAATGCAGTATAATTAAACCTAACAATTTAACGGGAGTGTCCAAGATGAAAAGAAGAAGCTACGACAAAGAATTCAAGATAAGTGCAGTACGTATGGTAACTGAGGAAGGGAAAAAGAAAGCCGAAGTTGCCAGAGAATTAGATGTGGCAGAACAGACGTTACACAACTGGATTAAGAAATATAAGGAAGATAGCGAAAGTAGTTTTGTTGGAAGCGGAAACCTAAAGCCAGAAGATAAAGAGACAAAGGATTTACAGAAAAGACTTCGTGATTTAGAAGAGGAAAATGCCATCTTAAAAAAGGCTATGGGCATCTTCGCAAAAGACCAGAAGTAATTTTTGACTTCATTAAAGAGCACCAACACCAGTTCCGTGTGGCGAAGATGTGCGAAGTATTAGGTGTCTCAAAAAGCGGTTATTATGCTTGGCTCAATCGTCCAAAAGG
>NZ_NISU01000001.1:3263065-3265105 GCF_002335805.1 Bacillus sp. FJAT-45350
AAGCCCTATCTCTAGGGTGGTCAAAGGATGTCAAGACCTGGTAAGGTTCTTCGCGTTGCTTCGAATTAAACCACATGCTCCACCGCTTGTGCGGGCCCCCGTCAATTCCTTTGAGTTTCAGCCTTGCGGCCGTACTCCCCAGGCGGAGTGCTTAATGTGTTAACTTCGGCACTAAGGGCATCGAAACCCCTAACACCTAGCACTCATCGTTTACGGCGTGGACTACCAGGGTATCTAATCCTGTTTGCTCCCCACGCTTTCGCGCCTCAGCGTCAGTTACAGACCAGAGAGTCGCCTTCGCCACTGGTGTTCCTCCACATATCTACGCATTTCACCGCTACACGTGGAATTCCACTCTCCTCTTCTGTACTCAAGTCTCCCAGTTTCCAATGACCCTCCACGGTTGAGCCGTGGGCTTTCACATCAGACTTAAAAGACCGCCTGCGCGCGCTTTACGCCCAATAATTCCGGACAACGCTTGCCACCTACGTATTACCGCGGCTGCTGGCACGTAGTTAGCCGTGGCTTTCTGGTTAGGTACCGTCAAGGTGCCGCCCTATTTGAACGGCACTTGTTCTTCCCTAACAACAGAGCTTTACGACCCGAAGGCCTTCATCGCTCACGCGGCGTTGCTCCGTCAGACTTTCGTCCATTGCGGAAGATTCCCTACTGCTGCCTCCCGTAGGAGTCTGGGCCGTGTCTCAGTCCCAGTGTGGCCGATCACCCTCTCAGGTCGGCTACGCATCGTCGCCTTGGTAAGCCACTACCTTACCAACTAGCTAATGCGCCGCAGGCCCATCTTGTAGTGTTAGCCGAGGCCAACTTTAAGATAACACGCATGCGCGAATTATCTAACATCCGGTATTAGCTCCGGTTTCCCGAAGTTATCCCAGTCTACAAGGCAGGTTGCCTACGTGTTACTCACCCGTCCGCCGCTAACGTCCGGGAGCAAGCTCCCTTCAGTCCGCTCGACTTGCATGTATTAGGCACGCCGCCAGCGTTCGTCCTGAGCCAGGATCAAACTCTCCGTAGAAAGTGTGATATAAGCTCACTGTCACAAACGTGACGTTTCGATTTTAAAAAATCGAGAAAATTAACGAGATGTATTTACATCTCTTTTACGCTTGGCTTTTGTCTTGTTCAGTTTTCAAAGAACAAATATCGTCTTGTAATCGACCTTATATAATTTAACATACTAGGTTCGATATGTCAACAATAAATTGATACTGTTTTTGGTGGAGCCTAGCGGGATCGAACCGCTGACCTCCTGCGTGCAAGGCAGGCGCTCTCCCAGCTGAGCTAAGGCCCCTAAAGAAAATATAATGGTCGGGAAGACAGGATTTGAACCTGCGACCCCTTGGTCCCAAACCAAGTGCTCTGCCAAGCTGAGCTACTTCCCGTAAATAGTGGTGCGCCCTGAGAGATTCGAACTCCCGACCTCTTGATTCGTAGTCAAGCACTCTATCCAGCTGAGCTAAGGGCGCAAATATCTTTACTTTTAGATTTAATGGTGCCGAGGGCCGGACTTGAACCGGCACGATAGTCACCTACCGCAGGATTTTAAGTCCTGTGTGTCTGCCAATTCCACCACCCCGGCATATTCACAAAACCAATAAAATATATATTATAAATATTGGATTGTAACTTTAAGAAATAACTTTGGTGCGGGTGAAGGGACTTGAACCCCCACGTCATAAGACACTAGATCCTAAGTCTAGCGCGTCTGCCAATTCCGCCACACCCGCATTGAAAATGGTGAGCCATGAAGGATTCGAACCTTCGACCCTCTGATTAAAAGTCAGATGCTCTACCAACTGAGCTAATGGCTCTTGAAGTTTAAACTGTAAGTAGTTCATGATGTTTACGGACGATGTTTCGCTCCGTAGCTTTCCTGTCTCTTCCTCTACTAGAGAAATGCTTCTATGTTTATCCGTCGAGACAACTCGTAGAATATTCTGAGAGGATTTGCTCGTAACTGAGCTAATGGCTCTTGAATCTAAAAAGAATGCCGGCAAGAGGACTTGAACCCCCAACCTACTG
>NZ_NISU01000002.1:0-14827 GCF_002335805.1 Bacillus sp. FJAT-45350
CATTATAAAGGACTTTTTCTGTGCGTAAAATGAGATTATTGAAGATTTTGAGTCTTTTTAATATTTGAAATTAATTAATGCAACACTAGTGGGGGAATATATTCTCTATACAACTTTTCTCTGCTATAATAATCTTGTACTACATCAAATTTATTTAGCAAGGAGAATGAAAAAATGGAAGAGAAAATGCTTCAGCAAATTCTAGCCACAGTCCAAGCAGTTCAATCGTCTACAGTCCAGCTACAAAAAGATGTAAGTCAATTACAAACGAGTGTAACTCAACTTAAGGAAGATGTAGGTGTACTTAAGGAAGATGTAGGTGTACTTAAGGAAGATGTAAGTGTACTTAAGGGAGATATGAGTATGCTTCAGGAAGATGTAAATGTACTCAAGACAGACGTTAGCGCTCTTAAAGGGGATGTCAAGGCATTAGACCTGCGAGTTGGAAATCTTGAGGCGGGTCAAAAGGAGCTAAATGAAATCACGAGAGGCATACGAGACCGTCAAGAAGACTCAGATGCTAAACTAGAAGCTATCAGTATGGATGTACATCACCTTCATGGAAAAGTTGAGTCAGGTAATGAGAAGCTCCAGACTATTCATGAGGACCATAAGTCAATGATTGAACTGATTGGTGAGCATGAGATTTCAATTCGCTCTTTAAGGCGCAGACCAGTATAGACTATAGGAATGCGTAGACTGCTAATTTTCCTGCCGTAACTTTTTACTTCTTTATTAAACCTCGAAATAACGTCACCATATTATGTTATTCAATAGATTAAATAATTAATGAATGAATTTAGGGAGGATACTGTCGTTGGAAACCTCGTTTTTCCTACTTACTAATGATTTAATAGTAGAAACTTATCTAATGGCAATTGAATATCAACTAGATGAAGCATTTATCAAGTTGATTGAAAGTGAAATAATTAGAAGAAACCTTCTAATAGATTCCATCTAATAAGAATTATCGGAACAAGAGTAGAGAAGCGCTCATGAAAGACTACACATAACTGTAGCATTTCATGAGCGCTTTTCGGATTCTCATATTTTTATTTGTGCCGTTTGAAACATTCTTTTCCTGTCGAGAATAGGTTAGTACTATCTTTTAGTTGTGAAAGGAATGTTATGAAGCTTAAGATTATTTTTTTTAGTATATTGGCTGGGTGGGTTGCTTTCATTGTCTATCTTTCCTCCCAACCTTATCATCAGCAGGATTTACGTCCACTGATTAAAGAGAACGTAAATTTAGAGTTTGTGGAGACACACTTTTCGTCTGTTACCTTTACCTATGCGGGGTCAGAAGTGAGTGTGGAAAGAATGGGGGAGGCTCGTTATATAGAGTTCTTTATTAGGAAAGGGGCTCATTTATTCGTCTTTTTTGTTCTTGGAAGCCTGATTTATAGCTTCTTAAGAGCTTTGAAAGTGGAACGCTTAGTTTTATGGTCCTTCTTGTTTATTGTTTTATTTGCTATTAGTGATGAATTACATCAGGCAATTACCCCTCATCGTACACCACTTGTAGAAGACGTACTATTAGATGTGATAGGAGGTACGCTCGGTATATTGATTGTTAGGTTTATTCTTACTAAGAAGTATACAGTGGGAGTAGGCTCCCACCAAAAAGAGGTAAACTAATTAGTTTTCTAAGATTGATACTAAATCTTCGCCGCTATATTCACCAGAGGCATTGATTCGTGAAATTCTTCTAGAACTCTCGTCTCTGGTGTTTCGGTTTTTATCTAATGTCAGTTCTAGTTCGTATCCTAGGTCTATAGAAATGTTACTGACTATCTTGTTATATGCACCGTAAGGATAGGATATAGACAAAACTTCCTTCTCTAATTTCTCTTCTATCAGCTTCTTAGAAGTCAATAAATCATTTCGTACTCTATCCTCATAACTTTCTTTACCATTAGAAGCATTCTCATGTAGTAAGTAGGCCTTCTTCCCTTTTTTATCTTCAATATAAGAGTGAGAGTCATGTCCATGGCTTTGAATAGAGATGACTTTACTTCTTTCCATTTCTCTCGCCTGTTCCCATGTGAAGTGCTTGTTCCACACCAAATCTTGTCCTCGAGTACTCGTAACAACATAAATAGAGGCTTTCAGTCCTTCCTCCTTCAGTATTGGATAGGCAATTTCATAATTACTTAAGTAGCCATCATCTATTGTGAGTAGCAAGGGCTTCTTTGGAAGTAAATAGTTTTTATCATTCCAATACTTGATTATGTCTTCATCGGTAATGGTTTCATAGCCTGCTTTTTTCAAATGCTTAAGTTGTTCTTTAAAGCGTTGAGGTGATATAGTCACACTTGAATTTTCATCTTCTTTAAAATGGTGATACATCAAAACCTTGATTTCTTTTGGAGAATATTGATATGAACTCGTGATCGGCTTTATGTTTAACTGAACAGAATTTCGCTCGTCCTGTATTAATAGAAGCCCGTTATTTTTTATGTGCGTAGAATGAATGGAGCTAAAATGGTCTGTAAGTAGACGAACGGGCACATAAAGTGTTTGTTTGATTAATTTTGTTGCTGAAGGTAAGGGCGTATTTTTTAAAGTCTTATTTTCACTTTTAACTTGTACACGATTATCATTTTCTTTGAAGGTTACAACATTTGTTTCATCATAGATGTGGGTTTCTTTCGTATCCGAATTATACTTTAGTTCTAATGATAAATGCTGAACAACCTCGGTTATAGGAATAAGTGTTACTCCGCCTTTCTCGTATGCGTATATCGACCTTTCGTTTGATATCTGCCTAGCAGAGGCTTCGGTACTGAGGTAGCTAAAATTAAGAAGTAGTCCTATGCAAAAAAGGAAGAGAATCTTTTTATTGTTAATACAACACACCTCTTTTCTCAACTTTTATTCATTAGAATACCCGTAAACTTTAACAACAATGCAAAAAAAGAGTATTCTCCCTCAAATTCATGCGGTGGGGAAACACTCTCTCATAGCTATTATTTTTCTATATCAATACTACGGTCATCACGGTTATATTGCACTCTTGCTCTCAAGTGTTCTGAAATGAAGCGAACGGGTACAAAGGTTTGTATTGTTACGAATTTCCGGTCCGGTTTCAATTTGATGATGAAGGGACTTTACTCGTGGATATTTCATTTTTAGCCCGTGATAAAACATGTTCATCTTTGTTGTCCCAAACTTTGTTACATCTTGATTACCTACTGTAGTAAAATGACTCGCACCATATTCCCCAATCATGATGGGCTTTCTGTCTGCGTAAGTTTGATAGATTGGTTCAACTAAATCTAACGGATTCACATATTCTGCAGGCTGGCTTGCCTCTCCGTTGAAATAAGGAGCATTATATAAATTTACCCCTATCCAGTCAACCCACTGGTCACCAGGGTAGTATTCATCAATGTTGTGAACCGGCACACTATTTGGTACCCAAGCCATTGCCACATTTGGTGCATCTTCTTTCATGATTTTTGAAACTAGCTGGAACTTCTGCTTATATAGAGTGGGATTACCATGCCATTTCACTCAATCGCCATTCATTTCTGATGCAAAGCGTAAAAAGATAGGTACACCACTAGCTTTTGCATCCGTGGCAAATTGTCTTAAATAGGCGTTGTCTTGTACTTCGCTAAGTCCGTTGTCAGGCCCCATTGCCAAATGAATAGCAGCACCTGCTTCTTTAGCAGCTTGTGCAAAGCCTGACGGGAATGGTGTTCGATAACGATGATAGGTGAAAAATATGGAATGCTGCTTACCTGTCAGCTGATTAAATGCCTTATATTTGTTTCCTTGGCTCGTACGACTAATCTGGTCTTGTTCAATATAAGTTCCGAAATACATGCCGTTTGCAGGCTCATATTTCGCTAGAGTATTTGTTGAACCCTTTTGTTGGTTCGTTTGAAAACGGACAAGCTATTAGTTTACAGGTTCCGGCAAAGGTGATTAACGGAAGTACGTTAGTTCCTGTTCGTTTTGTGAGTGAATCATTAGGGGCACAAGTAAAGTGGGACAGTGCAACTCGTTCGGTGATTGTCTATGAAGGAAGTTCTACGAGCTTACTAAATTTCGAGCCATACATCTCAGTAAATGATGACCTTTGGGTGATTAACTACGGAATTCGTCCTTTTGAAAACATTTTATCAGTAACTTGGGGTGGCTACACAGCAAAGACTAATGTAGATCTGCCAACAAATAGACTTGAAAATGTTGGATATAGCTTCAATGCACAAGACTTTGGAATGACACAGCAAAAGTTTAATGAGCTTTCTGAATCACAGCCTCCTGTCACAATTGGAACAACTATTGGCTCTCAAACAGTTGAAATGGGAACATGTGATGAGTGTCGTCAGCAAGTGGAACAGGAGAAGCAGCTTCAGCAGGAGTATGCAGATGATTTCTTCCGAGCGATTTTCTATAATCAACCAGATGCGGTAGCATCATATTTAGCAGGTGGTATAAACCCAAATATTACGACAGAGTCTCGTTCGAGCTGGTTACACCAGGAGAGTATAAGTCCTGCAATCTTAGAAGCCTCTGGTGGAAATGTGCAGAAGTCTCAATTCTATGCAACTACTACAGATGGAATTACTTTTAGTACTAATGATTTAATTGGAATTGTACAATTAACATCAGCGGATACAATACAATTTGCTACCCGAGATACGGTATTTATTGCTACGGGAACAACATCAGGTGATACATTAACTATAAGATTAACAGACTTAGATAGTGATACTAATTCAACAAAGCGTTCTTTCCCAGTTTCTGAAGAGGACTTTAGGTTTACAGCGGGATATGTTCTATCTAGTAGAGATATAACTGGTGATATTGAAAAATAATCATATATCATTAAAAGGAGAGCAATCACATGATTGTTCTCCTTTGTTTGTGTGACTGTTTGATTGTGATGCTTCTATTAGAGATATCCCTTGTAATATCTTTTCACTAATTGCTGACTCACGAAACGAGCGAGAGCCCCTCAACATGAAACTTTTTCCTTATTTGTCTACCATTCATTACTATATATAATGTAAAATAGTATTAGTCAAAGAATGTTAAGTAAAATATGTTTAAAAGAGTGGGGATTTGATGAGATATTCTAAGCGTGTTCTCTCGTTAATTATTATAACGATTTTGATTTTTCTTTCTATTCAACCACAAGTTTTAGCGAACTTTATAGAACCTATAGGAGATAGTCAGTTTGATAAGCATAGAGACAAGCAAGTGGATTTGAGCTTTAGATTAAACAGTGCAGCTTATAATGAATTAGCACTCTTTAAAAGTGGATTTCCCACTGATGAAGCAGAATATACGACAGCTGATTTAATTGAATTGTCCCTCAGTGACGAACATTACTTTGTTTCAAATGATACTCTTACGTTAAAGAGAGAGTTTTTAGCAGAACAAAGCGTCGGTGGTTTATTAATGTGGATGAGGCATGATACTTATTCGGTGACTTCATTTGATCTTATTATTATCGACACTACGCCAGTCATAATCACTGACTCTACACAATTCGATAAGAACGTAACTAATCAGAAAGATATTGAAGTCATCTATAATGGTTTTGATAGTGAGTTATCATCGATAAAGTTAGGTGATGAAGTGCTAAATGGTGGTCAACACTATACATACACTTCTGCAGATTCTGTACAGTTCAGTAAGGAGTTTTTATCACAACAAGATGTAGGCATGAAAGTATTCAAATTTCATTTTGATGATGGGACAGAAGTAGATTACAAGATTGAGATTATTGATACAACCATTTACAACAGTACAATTACACCAATGTTGATTGATTTTGATAAACATCCGTCAAAACGAGAGGATATTGTTGTAGAGATGGACTTAAAAGGAAATACGTTAGAAGAAATAAAGAAAGGTCCTATACTTCTTAATAGAGGTCAAGATTATACCGTATCTGGGAACAAAGTAACCTTAAAAAAAGAGTATTTATTAAAGCAAAGAAAAGATGAACCACTTGAGTTAGTGTTTGAATTTAATCAAGGTAACCAAGCTACAATGAGAATTTTTATTTACGATACATCTGAACCTCCTACAGCCCCCGTTATAACCTTAAGAGGGGAAGCTGAGATAAAATTCTATGTCAACACGCCATATGTTGATGCTGGCGCAATCGCATATAGTGAAACGGATGGATACATCGATACAAACATTGTTCGAAATAGCAATGTGAATGTAAATGAACCAGGGCAGTATGTAGTGAGTTATGAGGTAACAGATTCCACTGGTCGAACGGCACTGCCA
Source organism: Bacillus sp. FJAT-45350 (assembly GCF_002335805.1). NCBI lineage: Bacteria > Bacillati > Bacillota > Bacilli > Caryophanales > Bacillaceae > Bacillus > Bacillus sp. FJAT-45350. Next base: position 6,259 of record NZ_NISU01000002.1, read on the forward strand.
GTAATAAGATATGTGACTGTACAACCACGAAAGGTGACAGCTCTTTCTCAACAGTCTGGTACAATTAAAGTCACTGGAGGATTTCCTGCTGCTGATGTCATTCTATATAACAAGAATAATAATAGAATAGCGGTTACCAGATTGAACCGCACGGGAGAAGCAAAATTTACAAATGTACCTGTGGATACTGGGTATTATATTAAACAAGTAATTAATTATGTAGAAAGTGAAGCTTCAAATAAGGTAAATGTATCAGGACCGAAACCAACAAATGTACGAGGTAGTTCTGGAGCTTCGGGTACGATTGATGTATTCGGTGCAGAGCCTAGAGCAACAATCCAACTATTTGACCGTTCTGGAAACTTAATTGATTCAAAACGTGCCAATCGAGATGGTGAATATCAATTTCGGAGATTAGACATAGGAACTGGTTATTTTGTTGTTCAATCTATCAATGGTCTAAATAGCGTTGCTTCTTCTAGTGTAAATGTTGAAGGTGTTGGTGCAGCAAGAATTACTGGTAGTTGGGGTGGAGCAGAAACGATTGATGTAACAAACGCTGTACCTCGTGCTAATTTAACATTATATGATAATGCTGGTAAGCAAGTCATGAATGGTAGGGCCGATACGAATGGAAGGTTCCAATTTAGAAGGGTACCTGTTGGCTCAAATTACTATGTGAAGCAAACGGTTAATCGAATTGAAGGACCAGCTTCCAATAAAGCAAATGTTTCTTCTACACCTCAATCAATTGATGTTGTGAATATTACAGGGTCAAATGGTGGTTCGGGTAGTATAAAGGTAGAAGGGGCAGAAGCCAACGCTACCTTAAGACTCTTTAATAATAACAATCAATTGATTGCAACAGCTTCTGCAAATTCATCAGGAATGTATGAGTTTAAAAGTGTACCAAATGGCTCTGATTATTATGTAAGGCAAATATCTAAGGGTATGACAAGCAACCAATCAAATCGTGTTACTGTATCAGGCAAAAAGGATGAGAGACCAATTCCGACAAAGCCAACACAAAACCGAGCTCCAGCTCCAACACCAACGAATCCTACAAGTCCAAGTAACCCGGGACCAGCACCTGTTCCACCACCACAACAACCGGGTGAGACACGTGATTTTTCAGATATTCGTGGTAATTGGGCAGAAGATTCTATTAAAGCATTGGCTAGAAGAGGGGCAATTGGTGGATATCAAGATGGAACATTTAGACCAAACAATCAGATCACACGAGCAGAGTTTGCTGCTATTCTTGTTAGGGCTATGAATATACAAGGAACTGGAACGAGAGAGTTCCAAGATACTAGAAGTCACTGGGCGAAAGATGCGATTGCGATTGCGAGTGAAAATAGAATAGTTAATGGTTATAGTAAACACCAGTTTGGACCTAATGACCCGGTTACCCGTGAACAAATGGTAGTAATGGTTGCACGAGCAGGAAAATTACCCATTGTGGATGGAGGAAGAACGCATTTTAATGACCAACAGCAAATCTCTCTTTGGGCGGAAGCCTATATACATTCAATTGTAGAAAGTAATATAGCTTCTGGATTCTCAGATAATACATTTAGACCCAAACAACAAGCAACACGAGCAGAAGCAGCTACGATTATTAAGAGAATGCTACAATAGATGATCAAATAACGATGAGAACATCAAGGAGAAAATCATGAAAACACAATTCACTAGAAATAGCCAAACAAAATTGCTAGAAATTCTTCAAGATGCATATGAAAAAGGACAAAATGATGCTACATTAGATGTTAAGGCAATGGTTGATGATATTTCTAATCAGTTGATAGATTTGGTGAAATTGAAATAAAGATAGAAAATAGTGTAAGAGGGTACCCAATTGGGTGACCCTCTTTTTGGGGTCGAAGGTACGTTGGGTGTAATTTGTAACATCTGTTACTACCTGATTGTTAGTCATATCTATATCCGAATTCCCATGCCATTTCTATTGCGTCAAATCTATAAATCACTTACAATGAAAAAAGGCAAAAACAGAACCGACCAGTCAGTCAGTATAGTAATAATTTATAAGAGTTAAAGAGAGGAAGAAGTTAAACTATGAAGAAAATCTTTTCGTTAAAAGGTTTTATTACTTCAGTAGTTGCTGCAAGTGTATTAGTAGGATGTAGCAATACAGAAGAGGTTGTTCAGGAGGTAAGACATATACCTGTTGAAGTAAGTGGTGTAAGCTTTGGTAATTTGGATGGAACAAACCAAATTACAGGAACGATTGTTTCCGATAATGACGTTAATATCGTTCCAAAGGCTAGTGGTGAACTAGTAGAGTTGGATATTCGTCGAGGAGATGTCGTAAGTCGTGGTGATGTAATTGGTCGTATTGATGATACTGATGAGCGTAATGCATTACGACAAGAGGAATCTCGTCTACGTCAAGCACAAACTGGTTTGCAACGTGCAGAAACAGGACGTGTATCTGCTTCAGGAAGTGTAGCTCAAGCAGAAGCATCGTTACGTCAAGCAGAAGCACAGCTAAGAGAAGCAAGAGAACAACGTGAAAATAATTTAAGTAGTATGGATTTAGATATTAGAAATGCAGAGCTTGCATATGAAGAAGCAAGAAAGAATTTAGAGCGTATGGAGGCTCTATATGAAGATGGACTAATTTCAACACAGCAATATGAGGATGCAGTCAATGCAGAAAGTCGTGCCAAGATATCTCTAGACCAAGTAAAGCTTGCAGAGTCGCAAGCTCGTAGTGAGGTAAGTTTATCTGCGATTCAAGCATCGGTTGATCAAGCTCGTGTTGGAGTTCAAACGTCTCAATCTGCTGTACGTGAAGCGGAAATTGGAGTGCGCGAAGCAGAAGCTAGTGTTGAACAAGCAGAGATTGCACTAGAACAAGCACAGAGACGATTAGAGGATAAAGTAATAACAGCTCCAGCATCAGGAGAAATCATTACTTTGGATGCGGAGCTTGGTGAATTAGTTGGAAATCAAAGTCCAATTGCTCAAATTATATCATTAGACTCAGTAAAGGTAAGTGTCAATGTAACAGCAGAGCAATTGATGCTATTTGAACGAGATGATGTTGTTGACATTCAGGTTGCAGGAAAAGAAGAATTAATGTCAGGGGTTATTAGCTTTATTTCATCTACAAGCGGTGGTTCAGGACTTTTTACTGTAGAAGCTGAAATTGACAATTCTGAGCGCGAGTTAAGACCTGGGATGGTAGCTACGATTCAATTAGATGAAGTTCTTGCCCATGACAGTATCATTGTACCAACAAGGGCAGTTATGGAACGTTCTGGTGATACATTTGTATTTGTTGTTGAAGAGGGAGTAGCTATTCGGAAAGAGATTGAGGTTGTTCGATATGATACTGAATTTACAGCAATAAGTGGAGATGTTCATGAAGATGCTCGAGTAGTCATTAGAGGACAAAACCTCCTTGATGATGGGGACTTAGTTCAAATAGTAGAGGAGGAGTAATCAGGTGAAGTTAGTTGAAACGTCGATAAAACGACCAGTTGGGGTTATGATAATCGTCATTACGGCCATCATCTTAGGGGCAGTAGCTCTTAAGGATTTAGCTGTAGATTTATTCCCCGAAATGGACCTTCCTGTTGCAGTTGTAACGACGAGCTACCAAGGAGCTGCACCGCAGGAAGTAGAAGAACTTGTCACAAGGCCAATTGAAGAAGTTTTAAGTGGACTTGATGGGATTGATACGATTCAATCAATCTCTCAACCTAATTCATCAATGGTTATATTAATGTTTAACTTTGGTACCAATATAGATAGCGCATTAAATGAAATAAGAGAAGGTATTGACCGCGTTTCTGGGAATCTACCAGATGATGCGGGTTCGCCTAGGGCCATGCGAATTGACCCTACTGCTCAACCTGTGATGTGGGTTAGCTTGACGGGAGATACAACGTTAGATAGGCTCCAATTGATAGCTGAAAATGATATCCAACCAAGATTTGAACGAGTAGATGGTGTCGCATCTGTTGGCCTTGAGGGTGGGATTGAACGGGAAATTCGCGTCAATTTAAATCAAGGTAGTCTAGCCTCTTATGGGCTTAGCGGTAATCAGGTTGTTCAAGCATTAGGTGCTGAAAACCAAGCGATTTCTGCAGGAACGATTATTAGAGGGAACCAAGAATTACAATTAAGAATCGATGGAGAATATACATCTGTTGAAGATATTGAAAATACTCAGATTGAACTTGCTGAAGGTGGAGCGGTTCGTGTCAGAGATGTGGCTACTGTCCTAGACACATTTAAAGAACAAACTCTATATTCTCGTGTAAATGGAAGTGATGCGCTTGTCTTTTCTGTTATGAAGCAATCGGATGCCAATACTGTACAAGTATCTGCTGGAATGCATGACACGATTGACCGTATGCAAGCAGAAATGGCGGAGCGTGGTCTTGAGTTACAAGTAGCGGTTGATACAGCTGACTTTATCCGAGATACGATTGATTCGGTCATGCGTAACTTAATTATCGGGGGAATTCTTGCTATCGCAGTTCTCTTGTTATTCTTCCGTAATGTTCGAACGACTCTTGTATTGGGAATTTCAATGCCAATAGCTGTTATTTCAACGTTTACTCTAATGTATTTTACAGGGCAAACACTTAATATTCTCTCAATGGGGGGGCTTGCTCTAGGGATTGGAATGATGGTAGATAGTTCAATCGTTATTCTAGAAAATATCTTTAAAAAGCGTGAGCAGGGCTTAAGTATGGCAGAAGCAGCAAAAGAAGGTGGATCAGAGCTTGCATCTGCGGTCGTGGCCTCGACGTTGACAACAGCAGTCGTATTCTTGCCAATTGTCTTTGTTGAAGGTATTGCAGCAGAAATGTTCCGTCCATTAGCTTTGACAGTCGTATTTGCACTAACAGCAGCCCTAATAGTGGCCTTAACGATTGTACCGATGCTTTCATCAAAGCTTTTAGGGAATGTGAGTATTTCGTTTGATGGGAATGAAAATCCAGGATTTGTTGATCGTATCTTAAATAAACTACGTGATATATATGGAAGCTTCCTATCAAAGTGTTTAAATATGCGAAAAAGAGTAATTGCTGTTGTCTTGGCAGCATTTGTCGGAGCGTTAGCGCTCATTCCGTTTGTTGGATTTGAATTTATGCCTGCTGCAGATGATGGCCAAGTTCAAATATCCGTAGAATTACAGACGGGAATAGATATTTTTGAAACAGAACGAGTATCTGAAATTATTTATGAGCGAGTTCAAAATGAATATAGTGACGTTTTGGATATGATGTTGGTGACGATTGGTGGTTCAAGTGGCTTTCAACAGGTGGCTAACTCTCATATCGCTGAATACTTTGTAACACTGATTCCATCCACAGAGCGACAAATGACAACACAACAATTTATTAATGGAGTGGATAATTTAATTAGTGACATTCCAGGAACTGAAATTACTGTGACTGCTGCCGGTGGAGGCATGGGCGGTGGGTCGCCAATTGGAATTGAAATTGCTGGTGATGACTTAGATGTATTAGCTGACCTTTCACAACAAGTGATTTGGATATTAGAAGATATTCCTGGTACAGCTAATGTTGATAGTTCAGTCGGTGAAGGAAGACCAGAAGTACAGGTCGTTGTGGACCGTGAACTAGCTCATCAATATGGACTTTCCTACCGTCAAGTAATGGATGAAGTCAGACTAGGATTTAGTGGTCAAACAGCTACGTATTATCGTGAGAATGGGGATGAGTTTGATGTTACGGTTTCTCTTCCGGAAGAAAGCCGGACAACGATTCGTGATTTAGAAACCCTAGTAATTCGTAATAATGTAGGCATGAATGTTCCATTATCAGCCGTGACTGAATTGAGGCAAATTCAAGGTCCGGTTGAAATTAATCGAAAAGATCAAACGCGACAGGTTAACGTAACAAGTGATGTCCGTGATCGAGATTTAGGAAGTGTTTCTCAAGATATTCAAGCTCAGTTAGATAGCGTCAGCCTTCCTGAGGGGTATACGATTAACATGGGCGGAGAAACAGAACAAATGATGGAAGCCTTTGGACAATTACTGCTAGCCTTGGTATTAGGAATTTTCCTTGTCTATGCTGTCATGGCGATTCAATTTGAATCGTTTACGTATCCATTTATCATTATGTTCTCTCTCCCTACAATGCTCATTGGGGTGGTTCTCGGGTTGTTAGTTACGAACATATCCCTAAGTATTTCAGCCTTTATTGGATTGATCATGCTTGCCGGTATTGTTGTTAACAACGGGATTATTCTAGTGGACTACATCAATATCTTACGCCGACAAGGGATAGACAGAGTTGAAGCGATTATTGAAGCTGGGAAAAGTCGTCTCCGTCCAATTCTCATGACGACCTTAACAACAGCTCTTGCGATGGTCCCAATTGCAATCGGTTTGGGAGAGGGTACAGAAACACAACAACCGATGGCTATTGTTATCGTATTCGGGTTATTTTCATCAACCTTCTTTACCTTAGTTCTTGTTCCTGTGATGTACTTGGTAATAGATAATATGAACAATATGGTGAAGAGGCTGTTAACACGTAGTAAAAAGGGTGCAGGAGAGGTTGAGATTGCAGAAGAAAAATAAGTGTGAACAAATTCTATTAGGAGCAGCTAACGTCTTTTTAGACGTTGGCTTTGAAAGAGCAACGATACAAGAAATCGCCGTACGTTCTGGTGTGGGGAAGGGAACGATTTATGAGTACTTTTCAAGTAAAGAAGACTTATTCATTCAATTTGTAAAAGAAGGGGTTTCATATGTCTTTGACCAAATGTTACAATGTGTAGAATCAGCTAACACGTTTAACGAAATGCTGTTCAATTTGAAGAAGTTTGCCCGGGAACTAATGAATAAAAACGTACAAAAAATTGCTATGCTTTGGTTTGAATTTAAGTTTGCTTCAGAATCTCTTTCTAAATGGGTACTTGAACAAGATAGTATCTTGACTGAAAAGACAGCAGCGGCAATAACAGAATTAATGGAAAAAGGAGAGGTTCGTCAAGTAAACCCTTCTGTTGCTGCATCCATGATTCTGGATATTATTCGGATTAGTTTCTACTATAAACTAACGAATACTCAGCAACAACTATCCGATATTATTGATGCAAAAATTGATATACTAAATCATGGTTTACTATCAAAGTGACCACTTTAAAAAGGAAGCAATGCACCTGACATGCAGGTCGTTGCTCCCTTTTTGATTTCAGTAAAACCCTAAATATAGAGCAAACAAACCGACGCCTATAGCAAAAGCTGCTAATCCTTTTTCTTTAGAAAGGAGCCCTAAGGTACCAATGATAATGGCGATGGTTCCAAGTAAAATGTGTAAGAGAAATAAACCTAGGATCCCAGTGAGTATAGCTGTCCATCCAATCGAAGTACTCATTGATCGACTCATGCTTTTCCTCCTCCCAAAAATGTAACCGCTTACAAATTTAAGCCTTGAGAAGTAACATAACTAAAGCCAATATATCATTTTATGACTACTTACTTAATTCAGTGTATTAATAATTTTAAAATAAATTGACACATTTTTGTAAAAAAAACTGTTTCGTCGAATGTTCCTTTAAAAGAAGATATAAATTTATAGATCCTTTGCCATCCAATCTATTATAAAATAGGTATAGACATAGCGTACTATTACAAAAATGTATTCTTCGATAAAGGAGCATTCCTGTTAGAAGGTTTTTCGGGGACTTGAACAAAAAAGAGCCCTCTTGGTATGATACGGGGTGTCAAATCTGGACGAATTGACCCCTAATTTAGTAACCAAGGAGGACTCCACAATGGATTTTAAACAAAATCAGAAAATAAATCAAGTCACTGAAGAAACCCTCGTTGTCGGAATCGACATCGCAAAGCGTACACATTTCTCCTGCTTTGTTGACGACCGTGGACGGATACTCCAGAAATCATTCTCTATTACACAGTCACATCAAGGGTTTGAGTCATTTTATGATCGAATTCTCAAAGCATTAAGAGAGCATGGAAAAACAGAAGTTCTAGTAGGAATTGAACCAACTGGCCATTATTGGTTAAACTTAGCCTACTTTCTTGAGGAACGAGGCATTCCGCTTGTCATGACCAATCCAATGCACGTTAAGCGTTCAAAGGAGTTAGATGACAATCTGCCTACAAAGCATGATCGTAAAGACGCGCTAGTGATTGCTCGACTATTAAAAGACGGACGTTTTAGTTATCCTCGTATTCTAAAAGATGTCGAAGCTGAACTTCGCGTCGGATCAACGTTTAGAAGTAAGTTGACGGAGGAACTGGGAGCCGTTAAAAACATGATGATTCGCTGGTTGGACCGCTATTTTCCTGAATTCACTCAAGTCTTTCCCTCTTTCGGAAAGATGGCTTTGGCCGTACTCGAATGTACGCCATTCCCAAGTGATCTCTACCAAAAACAACCTGATGAATTACTTGTGATGTATCGTCAAGTAGAGGGGATGAAATCTCCTCAGAAGCCCAAAGCTGTGCGTCTCATTGAAGTCGCAGCTCACTCGATTGGAGTAACAGAAGGACGTAAGATGGCCCGTTTTGAAATTGCCACACTCG